>LVBN01000099.1 GCA_001603165.1 Spirochaetales bacterium Spiro_12 | reverse complement strand
CGGCCAGGTAGTCCACCAGGGCTTCGTCCTTTTTCAGCACCTCGAAGACTGCTTTCAGGTTTGCCTCGAACTCCGCGGCCAGGGTTTTTTCATCCCTGGGAGCGGCTCCGTCCACATTGACGAAGGTGGCGCCGTATTTGGCGGCGAATTCTTTGCGCAGCGCCCAGAATTTTTCGCTGTTCAGCTTGTGGGGGGTACCGTGGGAGGCGTGGTCGTAGCTTAGGTATCCCCTGCCCTTGCGGGATTTTACCCAGGTGACGGCGGGGCGGAGGTCGGTGTCCTTTTGAAAGACCATTGTCAGGAGGGCGCCGGCCACGCTTTTCCAGTCCTCGCCTTGTTCCGTGCCGAAGACCCGCCAGCCGTGGGAGCCGAACCAGTCTTCGGGCCTGCCGTAGACCGAGGAACTCACCCTGTGCTCGTCGATGCCGTAATCGTTCCAGTCCACGACGTAGTAGAGATTGTCCAGGCCGAGGCCCCAGGCGGAGTTCATGGTTTCGTGGGTAACGCCGGGCGTGAGGCCGCCTTCGCCCTCGAATATGAAGACCCGGACCTGGCCGGCGCCGGCGCGCTTGAGGGCCAGGGCTTGGCCCGCCGCGGCGGGCGATCCGTGCCCCGAGGGGCCGGTGTTGAACTTGAGGAAGAGGGTCTTGCCTTCCATTTCCGCGTGGCCCGAGAGCCCGCCGCGGCGGCGGAAGCCCAGAAGGTCGTCCCAGTTCATGCGCCTGGCCTCGGGCACCAGGTATTTGGAGTCGCCCGTGCGCTGGTATTTGAGCTTCATGGCCTCGTTGAGGACCGCCAGGGTGGTGTAGACCAGGGGAATGGCGTGGCCGGCGCCCAGGACGAAGCGATCGCCGAAACGTTTTTCCGGCTTTCGGATATCCCAGCGCATCGCTCCCGAAAGTAAGGTGGCCAGGAAGGGGTAGACTTTCGACCTGGAGCCGCCCGGATGGCCGCTCTGCCGGTAGTTGAGGATGATGTCCAGGCACTGGTCCACCAGGTCCTTGGTTTTTTCCCAGTGGGGAAAGGATGCCGAAAGTTTCGCCACATCGCTGTCGGTCTGTCTCATTCCGCGCTCCCTTGGTTTAGTGCTCCAGCCTTCCCCGGCCCCTGGGCTTTTTCCCGCCGATCCTCGGCTTCGGGGACGGTGAAGTAGGCTTTTCTTACCTTATCCCGGGTTTCCTTGGGCAGGAAAGAGCTACCCAGGGCGTTCAGGTTTATCGCCGTGAAATCCTCGCCGGAGAGGCCGAAAACCCGCCCCAGGAGTTCGTATTCTCCGCTTAGGCCGCTGCCGAAGAGCCCGGGATCGTCGGAGTTGATTCCCACCGAGAGTCCCGCCTGTAAAAGACGGGGCAGGGGGTGGCCCTGGATCGAGGGTACCGCTTCGGTGATCCAGTTGGAAAGTACGGAGACTTCCAGGTGAATGTCCCGACGCCTGATCTCGTCCACGAGGGCGGGGTCTCGCAGGGCCAGGATACCATGCCCGATGCGCCGGGGTTTCAGCAGTTTTATGGTCCGCCACAGATGTTCCGCGCTGGTATTGAGCCCGCTGTGCGCGGTGGTGCCGAAACCCGCCTCCCGGAGGCTGTCGAAGAGTCCCGCGAAAGTTTCGGGGTCGGCCGTCCATTCGTTATCCGACAGATCGACTCCCACGAGGGGGACAGGCAGGTTTCGCGACTTTGCCTCCAGCATGGCCTTGACGATGGCGGCGTTGACAGGCTGTGGGCTCGTGCGCCGCAGCGAGCAAATGAGGCCGACCTCGATGGCGGGCAAGCCTTTTGCCGCGCTTTCGGCGTTTCGGGCGCCTTTGCCCTCGCCGACCTTCCCTGTGTTTTCAGCGCAGGCCCTCGCCGCGCCCCGGGAGACGGCCTCTAGTATTTCGGGGTAGTCGAGACCTGATACTTTAGCCAACAAGGCGGGGGCAAAACGGAGCTCGAAAAGCTTTACGGCATCGGCCTTGGCGTCCTGGACGCATTCATAGGCCACTTCCTCGATGGCCGCCGCCGAAGCGAGTATTTTTCGCGTCAGCGCCATGGCCCCGATCACCTTGTCCAGGCCGCCGATGGGCTCGCGGACCAGGGCGGCGGTTTCAAAGCTCAAATAGTCGGCGAAGCCGAGGTCGATGTTCTGGGTTTGGGCCAATTTCCAGGCCGTGGCGGGGCGGATGCCGCCCTCGAGGTGACGATGCAACTCGATTTTGGGCATATCCCCGACAATAACCCGGCGTACCATTGTAGTATCATTATACAAGTATAGACCGGTTGTGTTCAAGAGTGTCCCGGGTTTGGGTTAGTTATCGGCGTATTCGGGGCGCGCGGGGCTGAAGAACTCCACGAGTTCCGTGTCTTCCAGCACTTCGGCGCCGTGGTACTCGGCGCCCTCGAAAAGGTAGGAAGTCCCCGTCGATGCTATGAAGCCCGGGCCGTCCTTTTCCAAAAAATGCACCCTGCCCCTGATCACGTAGCCGTGCTGGGCCGCGGGATGGTTGTGCAGGGGAATCTTGGCTCCCTGGGCCATGACGAAGTGGCAGAGCATGGTCAGGCCATCGTAGGACATCGTGGTCCTGGTGATGCCCGGAGGTCCTTCCTTGCCCGAAAGCTTGGATTTATCCGCTCTGGTTCGTTTCATCAATGCGCTCCTTTATGGTTCAAAAATTCTTTTTCCTCCCCTCCGGGGACGTAGAAGATAATATAGGTAAGCTCCTCGGTGGGGCTATCGTTGATTATATAGTGATATTCGCCGGCCGGGACGAAAACCGCCACATTGGGACGCAACTCGTATTCCTCGCCGCTTATGATATAGCGGCCCTTGCCCGAAAGGCAGTACAGGCCGTGTTCGGTTTCGTGCTTGTGCCCCTGGGAACCTTCGACGGCGCAGGAGTCGGCCGCCTTCACGGTATTGACCAGGAGGGAAAATGCCTTAGCCCCGACCGTGTCTTCGTTGATGAGAACCCTGACGTCCACCCGGCCTTCGTGGCCGATACCCCGCAGCGCCTCGTCCAGCGGCACCGCTAATTTCCGTTTTGCCATTCATTCCTCCTGTAGTACGATCATACAATGATCAGTAAACACCAGGAATCGGGATCTGTAAAGGTTTTATTGGCCTTGGAGATCATAATCCAGGTTGACGAACGGCCTGTGCTGCCCCATGATTCCCCCTCGGGGCAGGAACCCCGCATATAACGAAACAGCGTATAAGACCGGTAAGCCTCGCCGGCTTGCCGCGAGGTTGGTGATTCCAGGATCAGGAGGAGAGGATGGCCGAACAGCGGGAGTTTTTTCTGGAGGCGGGCCCCGGGACGGTGCATTGGGGGTTTTTCGACGCGAATCTGAAGCCTGCGCTCAAGGTCCCTTCGGGCGCCGTGGTCGGCTTCGGCACCGAGCCCGCGGCGGTGCCGGAAATTGTGGAAGAAATGAAGCCCAGGAGTACCGAGGCGTTCCGGCGCATCGTCGCCAGCCACGCGAAAGGACCTTCGAGCCATCTCATGACAGGGCCGGTGTATGTCGAAGGAGCGGAACCGGGGGATGTTCTGGAGGTGTATTTCAGATCTATTCGATTCCGCTACGATTGGGGGTTTAACGCGATCATCCCCTTGAAGGGAGGGCTCGCGGAGGAATACCCGAGCCTTGGTTTTATTTTCCCCGCCATCGACAAAGCCGGGCGGACTGCCTCCTGGAAGAATATCGGCCCGCTGCCCCTCGCGCCTTTTTTCGGCGATGTAGGGGTGGCTCCACCGGCGAGTCTGGGCAGGGTGCCTAGCGGTATTCCCGGAGCCTGGGGCGGAAACATGGACTGCAAGGAATTGGTGGAGGGGACGAAGCTTCTGTTGCCGGTGTTCAATAAGGGGGCGCTCTTTTCCATGGGCGACGGCCACGCCTGTCAGGGCGACGGGGAGGTGAACAGCTTCGCCCTCGAAACCGGCCTCGACGCCGATGTGCGCCTGAGGGTGATCAAGGACAGGACGTTGCGCGTTCCCATGATCCTCACGCCGACCCATACGGTTTTCATGGGCTTCGATCCGATTCTTGACAACGCGGCTAAAAAAGCCTTGCGCGAAGCGGTGGAATATATCTCATCGGAATGCGGGTACAGTTCGGAGGACGCCTATGCGCTCTGCAGCATGGCGGGGGATCTGCGGATTACCCAAATCGTCAACGGTACCAAGGGAGCTCATTTCATGATCGCGAACGCGCTGCTGGAAAAGGCGAAGTGATGCGACGCCGATCGCGCGATCGCGTTTGAAACAAAAGTCGGAGGCCGCCTTCGTTAAAGGTTGCGCGATTTATCATGTACCGATAGACGCGGGCGGCCGCCTTGACTTAAGAAATATTCGTTTCCAGCGGCGAACAGGCGATGATATCCTCTCCTGTGCCTAAAATATTCTTGACGACAACCTCCCCGATGGCGAGGGGCGGCGTGGCCTTTTTGGTTTTCAAATAGC
This sequence comes from Spirochaetales bacterium Spiro_12, assembly GCA_001603165.1. GTDB lineage: Bacteria > Spirochaetota > Spirochaetia > Treponematales > Rectinemataceae > UBA2256. Next base: position 9,414 of record LVBN01000099.1, on the reverse strand, counting down.
GCACGCAGTCCAAGAGCTTGCCCTTGGGGACGGGACCCCTGCTGCGCACAGCCAGCCTTTTGCAGGAACCGCCCTCGATGGCGATGGTGGTGCTGAGCACCCTACGGGGGTCGCGGTACTCGCTTTTGACATAAGCCTGGCCGTTTTTGCAGAGCTTCCCCTTCACCTTGATGCCTTCCTCGTCCTCGCAGACCAGGGATCTGCAGCCCCTGGCGCAGACGATGCAAATTATTTCCTTTTCCATAGCCTTGGATTCCTCATTCACAGTCAATGCGAAGTTCCTGGTTTTCGCCCTGGTCGTACAAGGCCGCCAGCTGATCGGCCTTGAGGGTGGTCGTGATCATTTCGCCTGGCCTGGTAAGGGGCAGACGAAGTTTTACCGCTTCGCCTATGCGCACCGTGGCAGGACCGGTGGGGCGGCGCACCCGGATCGCGATACGGCTGTCCCTGTTCACCAAGAGCCGTTGGGGTACCACCTGGGCGATGTTGGAGCCTTTCACGACGTTCAGGTTTACCGTTCTGGGCTCCTGGACCAGGCCCAGACGGGCTGCGGCGCCCTGGGCGGCCAATTCTCCTTCCTGGGACACCTCGTCCACAAGATCGTTCACATGAAGCACGTTACCGCAGGAGAAAAAACCTTCGGTCCGGGTTTCCAACAGGTTGTCCACGACAGGTCCGTTGGTGGCGTTGTCCAGGTTGATGCCCGCCTGCCGGCTCAGTTCGTTCTCCGGTATGAGCCCGACGGACAATAGGACCGTATCGCAGTCGAAATTCTTCTCGGTGCCGGGGATGAGCCTGCCATCCTCCCCGCGGGCGCAGACGCTCAGGCCTTCCACCCTTTTGTAGCCCCGGATTTCAGTGACTTCGTGGCCTAGAAGAAGGGGGATGCCGAAGTCTCTGAGGCACTGAACTTCGTTGCGGATAAGGCCGCTGGTGAAGGGCATTATCTCGACCACCGCCTCCACCGCGCAGCCCTCCAGGGTGAGACGCCGGGCCATGATCATGCCGATGTCGCCCGAGCCTACGATGACGATTCGCCGGCCGGGCATGCAGCCTTCGATGTTGACCAGACGCTGGGCCTTGCCGGCGGTGAAGATACCCGCGGGCCTGGTGCCGGGTATGCGCACCGCGGGTCGGGTTCGCTCTCTGCAACCCATGGCGAAGATTATGCTCCTGCAATCGTAGCGCCGCAGGCCCGTATCGGGCGAGGCCACGCAGATTTGCCGGCCGGGGTTCGCTTCGATCACCATGGAGTTGAGTTCCAGGTCGACCTTTTCCGCCGCCGCTTCCTGGACGGCCCGCCATGCGTATTCCGGGCCGGTGAGCTCTTCGCCGTAACGCAATAGTCCGAATCCGGGGTGGATGCACTGGGGCAGGATGCCTCCGGGGCGCTCGTCCCTGTCGAAGACGACCACGTCTTTGATGCCTAAACGCTTGGCCATGGCGCCGGCGGCCAGGCCCGCGGGACCCGCGCCGATGATCGCCAGATCGAGCTTGATCGGGGCGCCGGCGCCGCCTTTGTCGCTGTTGTTGTATAGGCGGCTCATAGGGATGCTCCTATCTGGTCAAAGCGGATGACTTCCTCGGAACCCTTTCCCTTGCGGGTGACCGCTTCCGGGGGAATTCCGAGCTCCCGGGCGATTATTTTGAGGATCCAGGGGCCGCAGAAGCCTCCCTGGCAACGACCCATGCCTGCCCGGGTTATCTGCTTGACTCCTTCGATGGACCGGGCGCCCTTGCGCACCGCCTCTATGATCTCGGCTTCGGATACCTGCTCGCAGCGGCAGATGAGATGGCCGCAGGCAGGATCCCTGGCGATAGCCTCTTTTCGCTCCTCTTCCGACGCGTCCTTGAAGCGGTAGGGTTTTTCCCTATACGGGTTGAAATCGGCTTTTTCCTGTAGTTCGAGACCGGCGTCGGCCAGGAGTTCGATAATGCGCCGGGTTATGCCCGGAGAACCTGTGATGCCGGGGGAGCAAATGAGGGCGTAGATGAGGCTGGGAGATACCCCCGAGGGGCCGACATAAAAATCCTCGGGTTTCGCGAGATTGTTGGTGGACTTGATACCGGCGAAGCTGGTGATCAGATCCCGTTCGGGCAGGTCGGGCATGATCTGCCTGCCCATCCTGAGTATGCAGTCCAGCTCTTCCTTGGTCACCCTGGTGTCGATTCGATCCTTGGGTTCCTTGAACCAGCCCAGGCCGAGAATGATGTTGCCGTGCATGGTGGGTCCCATGGCTTGGCTGTAGCTCAGGTTGAGGCCGGCGACATAGACCAGGTGCCGCAACATGGAGGAGACGGAGGAATCGAAAATGGCGAAGGTGCCCCGGGTTTTGAAAAGCTTGACATCCCTGTCGCCGGCCATCCAGGCTATTTCGTCGGCGAAAAGGCCCGCGGCGTTGATCAGGTAGCGGCTTCGCAGGTTTCCCCTGTCGGTCCGGACCAGCCAGGTGCCGTCCGGGGCTTGCGCAAGGCCGAGCACTTCGGTTTCCAGCAATACCTCGGCGCCGTTGGCCTTGGCGTTCTCCGTCAGGGCGAAGGCCCATTCGGGCGGATGTATCATGCCGTGGGCTTCGGAGTACACCGCGAAGGTGAAATCCCTGGTCAACCGCGGCTCGAGCCTGGCCACTTCTTCCTTGGAGATGACGCGAAACTTCGTTTCGCCGTTTTTGAAAGCCCAGTCGAGCCTGGTACGGATTTGCTGTTCCTGTTCCTTATCGAAGGCGATGTTGATTTCGTCGGCCTCGCGGTAGGGCAGGCCCAGTTCGGCCGCCAGGGCCCGGAAGCGGTCCTGGGAGCCGACGCAGAACTTCGCCCGCTCCGAACCCGGAGGGTTCATATGGTTGCGGTGTATGTAGGAGAGAGAAGCCTTGGTCACGCCCAGGCCGGGCTGGTCTTCCTTGTCGATGAGGGCGAGCTTGAGTTTGTAGCGGCTTAATTCCCGGGCGAGCATGGCGCCGACGATGCCGGCGCCGATGATTACGACGTCGTAAGGAAGGTCATTTAAGCCTGAAGGGGGAATGGGCGACGGTAGCGGGTTTGACGAAGATGCGAAGATTTTCGACGCTGAAGCGGAAACCATAGAAAAAGACTCCTTGGATATCCGCCGCCCCCCTCCGGTATTCGATAGCGCCGGGCGGGGCGGTGGGTCGATAATAGTAACAAAGGATAATTAGTATATCGCGATCAATAACCTAATATGCTGAGCGAAGGAAGGGCTTTGTCGCCGCCGTAGCTGCCTTCCACCTTGAATAGATCCCATTCGCTGGTTCCGGAGGCTTTGCCGCTCACCATGAAAGCCAGATAGTCGTTCACCAATTCATGATCTTCGCGGAATCTCGCAAGGCCTTTGAGCGTGCTGAACTCCTGGGTGGCGAGTACCTTGGACACCGCGGCCACATCGAAGGTGCCGGCTCTTTCGACGGCGTCCAGCATTATCGTCGTAGCCATATACGCGATACTCGTATAGGAATCGGGGGGCTCGCCTCCGAACATTTTCTTGTGGTTATCGGTGTACGTCTTGGCTTTCGATACCAGGTCGTTATCCTTGAATCCCGCAAGGTCGTAGTAGTGGAAGTTCAAGGCGTAAATTTTCGCCAGGGCGGGGCGGGGTATGGATTTTGCGATATAGTTGGCGGTCCAGGTATTGAAGGGTTTCGAAACCGCCATGAGCCCCATGTCATAAGCCTGTTTAAAGAGGGAAATGGCGTCGGCTCCCATTTGCACCGCCATGAACACGTCCGGTTTCAAAGTGAGGGCTTGGTTTATCGCCGAGGTGAAATCCAGGTTTCCATTGGGATATTCGGCGAATCCGACCACCTCGCCGCCGAATTCGGCGAGCGCGGCTTTCAGGCCGTCGTAAATCGTGCTACCCCAAGAATCGGAGCGGGAAATGAAATATATTTTTTTGGCGTTCAGGGATTTTACCGCGGACTGACCCGAGAGATAGCCAATGCTCCAGGGCGTGAACGCGACGGAGAAAAAGCCCGGCGCCGGATTGCCTTTCTTAAAGGAATCATAGGCCGGCACGCAGGCGGTGATCATGGGCAGTGGCTTGAGTTTGGATTCTTCATTGAGGGCCGCCGCCATCGGATTCCAGCATATGCCGGTAAAGCCGTGGATGCCCGCTTCGACTAATTCCCTGTATCGACGAACCCCTACATCGAGTTTGCATTCGTCATCTTTTGCCAGCAGTTTGACGGGGATGTTTCCCCACGGCATTTTAAGCCCGCCGCGGGCGTTGATTTCGGCTACCGCGAGCTCGGCGCCTTTGCGCTGGTTTTCCGCCATAGGCGCGAAGGTACCAGTAAATGAGGACATGAACCCAAGTTTAAATTCCTTGGGGCCACTTGCCGCGCCGATGGAGATCAACGCAACAAAGCTGAACATGAGCATTGAAACACACACAAGCCTCTTTCGCATCACAACCTCCTTAAAACTCTGAAATGCAATAGAGCATTTGCCAGATTCTCGCACTCATCTGTAAGCTTGTCAAACAAAAAGTATCGATAAATTAGTTATTTTCGCGAACCTGTTTTTATTATTTATTTTATTATATATAATTAAATTGCAATTACAATTTTTATACAATATTACAATCATATTATACTATGTTTACTATGTTTGACCGTTTTGCCTTGTACCCTGAACGAAAACTGGATTTGTTCCTGTTTTCGATTGCCGCCCCGGGGCTGTGCCCATGCCTGGTTTGCCGGGACATGTACTTTCTTGGAACGCGAGGGTTTTGTGGTTTAGGGAAAATATCAATAAAAAAAGATTGACAGATCGTGGGACTGTTATACAATTATATCAATTTACGTCAATTTTTCGCGATCGAAAGATCTCGGACCGATCAGGAAGTTCGTTCCGGTCGTCCCGGATCAAGGAGGGCAAAATGAGGAAGTTGTTGCCGAAGGGGCTTGTGCTGGCGCTGGTCGCCGTGCTCTGCCTTTCACCTGTGGTGGCGCAGAAAAATCAGCCCGATGTATTCAAGATCGGGTTTCTTTCTTCGCTGACCGGCTCTCTGGCCGGGCTGGCCGAGGGTCAGAGAAAATCATTCATTCTTTCGGTGGAACAGGTCAACGCGGTCGGCGGCTTGAAGATGCCCTGGGGCAATGTGAAGGTGGAAACCTTTATCGCCGACGACGAGGCTAAGCTGGACGTGGGCGTGCGCCGCTTCAGGGAAATGCTGGACAAGGGAGCCGTGGCTGTGACCGGCGGCATTTGGAACCCCATGTCGGGGGCCCTCAACGAAGAGACCAAGATCAGTCCTGTCATCTATCTGCCGGGATTCGTCCCCGCCAAGGACGCGTTGCTGAAGGGCAATCCCGCCGACGCCATGTACACCCCGACTTTTACGCCCTGGAGCATCGGCTATATCACCGGCAAGTCGATCGTGAAGACCCTGGGCAAGAAGACGATTTTCTATGTGGAGAGGGCCGACTCCTGGGGCACCACGATCCGCGAGGGTCTCGAAGCCGCCTGCAAAGACTTCGGAGCCGTGCTGGTGGGCAGGGACGCGGTGAATATGGGCACCACCGATTACTCGGCCACCCTCGCGAAGGCCAAGGCTTCGGGTGCCGACTTCCTGGTGAACAGCCTCACGGGCGCCGACGGCATCGCGTTGGTGAAGCAGGCGGTGGACATGGGTGTGGATAAGGCAATGGATATTTTCTACTGCTGGATTTCCAATACCGAGTCCAAGGGCTTTCCCCCCGAGACTCTTGCCAAGCTCTATGCCCAGACCTGGTTCTATTACGATGTGGGCGGTCTGGTGGACAAGGAATTGGTGGCGAGCATCAAGGCCTATTCCGACGCTTACATGAAGCGCTGGAACGAGCCGCCCGACAATATGGGAACCGCTTGCTACGTGGCCACCCAGTACATTTTCCAGGCGGTGGAGAAGGCGGGGTCCTTCGATCCGAAGCAGGTCGCCAAGGTCCTTGCCTCCGGTACCTTCAATACGGTAAAGGGGCCGGCTTCCTTCAGGATCGACCATCAGCCCATTGCCAAGAACGTGACCTTCATCATGAAGGGCAAGGCGCTGGCGGAGCGGAAAAATCCGAACGACTGGTACCATGTGCTTGAATCCTACGGCGGCGAGGAAGTGCTCCCTCCCTTGTCGGTGATGAAGTACTAGAGTCTTTTGGGGGGCGTCCCTCGGCGCCCCTTTTTTGAAAAACCATCGAGGCCGATTCCCGGGCCTGGCGCTTTCGGGACGGCCCCGAATTCAAGTAGAGGTGGATGCGATGCTCAAGCGAATGGAATTGATGACGTGGAAGGAACTGGCCGACGCGGTAAAGACGACGAAGACCGTCGTGGTGCCCATCGGCGCCATAGAAATGCAGGGGCCTCATCTGCCCCTGGCGGCGGACAGCATGGCGGCCGAACATGTGGCCGCCCTGGCGGCTGAAAAAGCCGGCGCGGTACTGGCTCCCCTTATCACCGTGGGCACCAGCGAATGGCACAAGAATTTCCCGGGCATGATAGGGCTTTCCAAGGAAAGTCTCATGGACTATCTGCGCCAGTACTGCCGATGCCTGGTGCGCAATGGCTTTACCCACATTTTCTTCGTGAGCCCCCATACCTTCAACGACGAGCCCATCGGTACGGTGGGCCTGGAATTGAGGGACGAGGGGATCATGGTGGGATCGGTCAACCTCTGGCACGTGTCCAACGAGGTGATGGCCGCCAGAAAGATCGATATCAAGGAAGGCAAATTCACCCACGCCGGCGAGATCATGACGTCGGTGATCATGGCGATCGCGCCGGAGACGGTGAAGATGGACGAGGCGGTGGCCGAGTCGCCGGCGGTGCCTATTCCCGGCGCTCCTTTCGCGGGGCTGCACAAGATCAAGTTCAAGGACATCAGTTTCTCGGTATATCGATCGTCGAACGAGGAAACCAAATCGGGCTCCCTGGGCAACCCGATGGCCGCCACTCCCGAAAAGGGCAGGGCGATCATCGAGGGCTGGGTGGACGCCACGGTGGCGTTCTTGAAGGAATTCTCCGTCTGCTGAGATCCCGATTTTGAGCGTTGGGCGCTCTTCGTTTCGGCGGCGCCTAACGCGCGTACGTTGATGCCGGCGCCGATTGGGCATGATAACGGGAAAACTTCTGGAGCTAGGGGCTTTCATTATGAATTTTAGCCGCTGATTCTGATGAATCCTGTCATCCCGCCTAAACCTAAGCGACGGTTCGTTTTTGATAAAGGAAGTAAAGGATGGGTTCAGGACAGTTCAAGGATAAGGTAGTGGTGGTGACCGGCGGCGGCATGGGCCTGGGCAAGGCCTACTGCAAGGCTTTCGCCGATGAGGGCGCTACGGTGGTATGCCCGGATTACAACGAGGAAGCGGCCAAAGAGACGGTGGCGGAAATTGTCGCCGCCGGCGGCCTGGCAAAGACCATGAAGGTGGACGTGACCAGGGGCGATCAGGTCGAGGCCATGGTGGAGCAGATTATCTTTAGCTTTGGCAAGATCGATGTGCTGGTGAACAATGTGGGCTATCTGAAGCGTCTGCCTTTGCTGCAGACGCCGGAGGAAACCTGGGACAAGATTATCGACACGAACCTGAAGTCGGCATTCCTGGTCTCCAAGGCTGTGGCGCCCCACATGATGGAACGCAGGCAGGGCAAGATCATCAACCTCTCTTCGGTGGTGGGTCTGGTGGCGGTGGCCTCCCCTCCTTACAGCGCGGCCAAGAGCGGCATGATGGGTCTCACCCGAATACTGGCCTTGGAACTGGCTCCCTACAAGATCAATGTCAACTGCATAGCCCCCGGATTCATCAGGACCCCGGGCTCCTCGGCGGTGCACAATTCGCCGGTGGGTCGCAGGGTGAACGAGGCCGTGCCCCTCGGCACGGGCAACACCGATTGCATCGTGCCGGTGGTGCTGTTCCTGAGTTCTCCCGGCTCGGATTACATAACGGGCCAGACGATCGTGGTGGACGGAGGCTTTACGGCTGCCCACGATTTCGGCGACGAGTTCAGAACCCTCGACCTGGGCAAATAGGGCAAAGCAGTCCGGGCCGAAAAGGCGGGCGATCGGCGGCCGGGCCGGCTCTTTAGCCGGCCCGGCCGCGGCGAAGGGGAGCAAATGAAGGCAATGGTGCTGGAATCGTACAACGTGGACCTCAGGCTTGCCCGCATGCCCGATCCCGAACCGGGGCCGGGGGATGTGGTGCTCAAGGTGCGGGCCTGCGGGATGTGCCAGACGGATATAAAGCTGGTATCGGGCCAGCTGGGCCCGGGCATTCGTTTGCCCCATGTGCCCGGGCACGAGGTGGCCGGCGAGGTCGCGGCCCTGGGCAAGGATGTGCGCGGGCTTAAGTTGGGCGACAAAGGTGTGGCGTTTCACATAATCCCCTGCGGGACCTGCGAGCTCTGCCTTACGGGAAGGGAAAATCTCTGCACCTCCATACGGCGCATCGGCTTCGAGCTGTCCGGAGGCTTCGCCGAATATCTTGTCATGCCGGCGGCCAACTTCTGCGCCTTTGAATCCGATATAGCCTTCGAACGAATGGCTATTCTGCCGGACGCGGTCGCTACGCCCTATCATGCCTTAGGTCGTCTCGCCCGGTTGGGTATGGCGAATAGCGTGCTCATAATCGGGCTTGGAGGGCTGGGAATCCACGCGGTCCAGTTGGCCTTAGGCATGGGCGCCCTGGTGATAGCCGCCGATGTGAACGAAAAAGCCATGGAGCTCGCCAGGTCTTTCGGCGCCGGGTATACGACGAACCCGCTCAAGGAGGATTCGGCGGCGAAACTGCGCGATCTGACCAATGGCAGAGGTGTCGATCTTATCATCGATGGCGTGGGACGTAAGGAGTCTGTCGACTGGTCCTTGGGCTGTCTGAAGAAGGGTGGTCATTATTATTCCCTCGGCTACGATCCGGTGAATCCTGTCTGTTTTAAAATGCTGGATGTGCACAATAACGAGTGGAGTATCCATGGCGTGAAGGCGACTACGAGGCAGGAGCTGCGCGAGGTCGTTTCTCTCGTCGAACGGGGTCTTGTCAAGCCTTACGTATCCAAAACGCTGCCCCTGGAGGGGGCGAACGAGGGCTTGGCCGCGATCAAGAAGGGCGAAACCTTGGGCCGGACCGTATTGATGATGGATTGAGCGTTGTGCGGCCGACTAGCTCAGCCTTTTGACCCGCCTTCAGCCTCGTCGATAAAGGTTTTCATCACGTCGGTCGCCTTGTCCAGATCTCTGCTGTTGCCCATGTGTCCCAGGATGGAGTCGTAGGCGAAGAGCTTGGCGCCGGGAATACCCAGGGCGACCCGTTGGAATTCTTCGGCCGGAGGGTAGAGGGCGTCGTCGTTCACGCCCACCACCAGGGTTTTAGCTTTTACCGCGCGCAGCTTGTTTTCCACGTTGAACGATATCATTGCGTCGTTGCGCCAGACGAC
>LVBN01000098.1 GCA_001603165.1 Spirochaetales bacterium Spiro_12 | reverse complement strand
CCGGCAGCAATTGGACCTTCGCCCGCATTGGCGGGGTTGACCAGGTCGTGATCAAAAAAGGCGAGGATATCGCCAACCTGGCCCATTTGGATCAAAAACTTTGGGCCGCCCTCGCCATGCCCGCCGCCCAGCCCGGTATCAAGGAAAGCCTCGATTACCTGGATGCGGATAAGGACGGAAAGATCAGGGTGCCGGATATTCTTAACTGCGTCGAAGAGCTCAAGACAAAACTGAACAGCCTGGATTGCCTGCTCGATGGCAGCGATACGCTTTCGGCGACCCAGGTTTTGGACAAAGGGATCCGGGCCTCCCTCGCCGAGGTTCTTTCCATCAACGGTGGCACTTCCGGCGATGCCAGCGTTGACCTGGCTGCCCTGGACAAGGCCATAGCCTCATTCTCCGCGCTTCCTTTTAACGGCGATGGGGTGGTCGTTCCCGGATCAGCGAAGGGCGGGAAGCTTAAAGCCTTTCTGGAATATCTAGTCGCCCAAGGCTATAAGGCCGACGATGCCAGCGGGAATCCCGGCGTCGATGTTCCTGCCTTGGATAGGTTCCTGGCCGACCTCGAGGCTTACAGGACTTGGTCCTCCGAGCTGCCCGCCTTCTCGGACGCTTTCTCCGATCAGGCCAAGGGAGAAAAGGCGGTAGCGCTTTATAAACAGATCAGGGAGCCCGTGAACGATTATTTTAGGCGTTGCAGGGTCTTAGCCATGTCCAAATCGCCCGGCGCGGTCGCCGCTCTCGAAGCCTCTATGGCTTCGACGCTCGCTAAGAATCTTCCCGCGGACTCGCCGGAGCTCGCCCAGCTTCCGCTGGCGCTTCCCAATGCCGAAGGCCTCCTCTATCCGGATTCGGCCATGCATCCGAATTATGCCGTAGCTGTAGCCGAGTTCCTCGATCTTATGGGCGCCGAGAGGGCGAAGGCGGTTTGCCAGGCGACTTGGGAGGGTTTCGCCGCCCGCGTCGAGACTTATGCCGCTTGGCTCGGGCGAAAGCCTGCGGCGGAAGTCTGCGCCCTCGGCGAAGCCGTCCTTGCCGGTTCGGCGGATGTTGGCCAGGCGGATGCGGTGCGCGCGCTCATCGAAAAGGACCTCGCCAAGGCGGCGGATGCGGAAGCGCTAAAAAATCTCAGGATCCTTCTTTTTATAAAGCGGGATTTTATTGTCATTCTCAAGAACTTTGTGAACTTCGACAACTTCTATTTGCGAAAGAAGGGCATTTTCCAGTCCGGCAAGCTCTTCCTCGACGCCCGGGAGTTGGAGTTCTGCATGGATGTGAAAAATCCGGGGGCCCATGGAACCATGGCGGGTTTGGCCTCCATGTACCTGCTGTACTGCGATTTAAGCCAGAAAAACGGTAAAAAAAAGTCCATCGTCGCTGGCCTTACCGCCGGAGATGCGGACAATATCTTTGTGGGCAGAAACGGAATCTTTTACGATACCGAGGGAGAGAGTTGGGATGCGGTGATCACCAAGGTGGTTACCCAGCCTATAAGCATCAGGGAAGCCTTCTTCAGCCCCTATAAGTGGCTGGTGAAAACCCTGGAAGACATGGCGATGAAGCGTGCCGCTTCGGCCGAAGCCGCCAGCATGAATAAGATGAAGGCGGCGGGGGAAACTGCAGCCCAGGCGGGGAAGGCCGAAGCCAAGCCCGAACAGCTGGCGCCCAAGAAAATGGATGTCGGCACTGTGGCCGCCATCGGCGTCGCCCTGGGCAGCATCGGCGCCATGGTCACCGGAATTCTCACGCTCTTCGTGGGCATGGGTATATGGATACCTGTGGGTGTTCTGGGCATTCTTCTCCTCATATCCGGCCCTTCCATGATCCTCGCATATATGAAGCTGCGAAAACGCAATATCGGTCCCCTGCTCAACGCCGAAGGTTGGGCGGTGAACTCCCGGCTCAAGGTAAACGTGCCCTTTGGCGGCAGCCTTAGCCACCTGGCAGCGCTGCCCCCCGGAGCGAGCCGCCAAATGGCTGATCCCTTTGCGGAAAAGAAAAAACCCTGGGGGCTTTATTTCACCATCCTCCTCCTGGTCGGAGTATTGATCGCGGCATACTTCCTGGGCTGGCTGGGCTTCATCCCCGGACTCGGGAGGTAGAGGCTCAGCGGCTCCGCGGTTTCGAATGTTAAACAACGACGCTCTCGGCTCGGCTGTATCCTGTATATATTCTTTTCCTTTGGAAAAGCTTCGGGACATGAGCCTGCCCGGGCCTTCGGCCTGGAGGCTCATGCTGCCTCCCTTTATCGAAGAGGCCGAGTCGCTCGCCCTGCGGCAGAAACGGGGAGGGGAGAGGGACGCCGCGGTCCTTATTCTTCTGCACCGCGGACCGCGGGGCCCGAGCTTTCCTTTGCTCGAAAGGCCCGAAGGAATGCGGCACCATCCCGGGCAGATCGCCCTGCCCGGCGGCGGTCTGGAACCGAATGAAACAGCCCTCGACGCGGCCCTTCGGGAAACCAGGGAGGAATTGGGCGTTACGGTGACCGCCGCGAGTGTTCATCTTTCCCTGAGCCCTATCTTCGTCCTCCCTTCGAAGTACTTGGTCCACCCCTTCCTGGCCTGCGTAGAGACACCGCCGAATTACAAGCTCAACGGAGGGGAGGCCAGTTCCCTCTTCGAAGTACCTCTTTCAAGCCTCCTGGATTCCTCTAGCCGGTCCACCTTTCCCCTTCATAGGAAGGGAAGGACCTGGGACGTGCCCTGTTTCCGCTTCGGCGATAAGATCGTCTGGGGGCTGACGGCCATGATCCTGGCCGAATTCGCCCAGCTCGCCGGATCGATCGAGAAACTTCCTTGACGCCCGCCGGTTTCCCGCCTAGGATGATTGGGCGATAATGAAACAAAGCCGGGTATGAAACGATGTCGTTATTCTCCAATATCATAGCCCCTCTGATCGCCGGGCTGTTTTTTCTCTTGTATTTCGTGTATTTCATAATCGCCAACCCTTCCAGGGTGAGTTCATATTGGTATTTTATAGTTTTCCTGGTCTGCATGAGCATTTTTTCCCTCGGGAGACCCCTGCAGTTGATACTCGGCCCTCATCCAGCGCCCCTTATCGTCGTCAACGTCCGGGTCTTTCTGCTCTGCGCCGTCATAGCCCCGGTCATAATTCTTGGTTCCGACCTCTTCAATCAAAGAAGAAAAAGCGGTCTGGAGATCTCCGTCGTCTCTGTCGGCGTCCTGCTTGGACTTACCTATGTTCTGTTCAATACCCTGGGCACGAAGTCGAGCAAGGTGTTGTTCCAGTTCGCCGGAATGACGGCCTACGACAATCTCACCCCTGAACGCAACCCTCCTTTCTATGGCAGGGAGGTAACCATAGCGGTCCAGGTGGTCACCGGCGCCCTCATGTTCTTCTCCTCCTCGATCAAGCTGACCAGGCTGAAGTTCGGCTCCTCATTCCGCGAGCTAATGAAAAACAAGTATTTTCTTTTCAACGGCGGGGTTTCGATCTTCGCCGTCGCCTTTATCGTCGGGTCTCTCACCAAGAAATGGGAGATCTACTATACCGTTTCCATCCTCAGCGCCACGCTCTTCGGGTGGAGCGTCCTCATCGATGTCAGGGAAGTCTATTGCAAGTACGAAAAGCTTCTTCCGTTCATAAAAGAAGATATCATTGACAATGTCGCTTTCAGCTCATTTTCCAAGACCAAGCTGACCGACATGCTCTCCTGTCTGGGCAAGGTCTGCCCGAACACTATCGTCATGATCAAAATCGTAGGGGACGGAGCGGAGCCCCTCAAGGAACTGAGTTTGATGGACGAAGCGATTGAAATCGCCACTACGCATCTGGCCCGGGTTTTCGACGAGGATGCCTATCTTCCCCTTCCTCTCACCAAGGGCAGGATCGGTATCGCCCTCAGGTTGCCCACCGGTAAGGAACCGAACGGAAAGACGGCCATGTGGGATATCCTGGAAAAGATCCAGAAAGAGATTGATCGGGACCTTGAGCGAAGCGTCGTGATAGGGATAGGCAGGAGCTATGAAAGGGTGGAGGATCTGCGTAAATCCTATCACGAAGCCTTAAACGCCCAGGAATATGCCGAACATTTCGGGAACGCTGATATTGTCCATGTGGACACTATCAGCGAACAGGATCCGAGGATCAACGCCTACCCTGTCAAAGAGAAGGAAAAGCTCCTCTCGTTGATAAAGATGGGCGATCCCGGGGGAAGCCGGCGGGCTTTCTCCGATTTCATGGAAAAATTCACGCGGTTCATCGCGGAGAAGCCCGATGCCCTGACGCTGCGGCTCTACGAACTTTTGGGTTCCATGATCGATGCCGCCATCCTCGGCGGGGGTGACGAAGCCAAGTTGAACGAGTTGGTCGGTAATTGCTTCGATGACATCGGACACGTCAAGGACGCCCAGACCGCCGAGCGCTGGCTTTCTCAGATTGTCGTGGAGACAGCCAATCTAGTCGCCCATGTCTACGAAAAGCGCTCAAAATCCCTGATAAGGAACGCGATCAGATATATCGACGAGAATTATGGACAACCCTTGAGCTACAAGGATGTGGCGAAGGAAGTGTTTATCAGTCCTTCATATTTCTTGAGCCTTTTCAAGCAGGAGACCGGACTCACCTTCGTGGACCACCTTACCGCGGTGCGGATCGACAAGGCCAAGGAACTCCTGGCTTCCTCGGAGAAAAGCATCGCCGAGGTGGCATACGAAGTTGGCTTCAACAATCCCAATTACTTCAGCAGCATCTTCAAGAAGCTGACCGGCTCGACGGCAAAGGAATTTCGGGCCGGAATCTAAGCATCTTTTTGTTCCCCGAATCTTGTCGTACGAGGGGTTGCCGTGGGCCTGCCTGGCGCACCGCTTCCTTCGTCCTCCATTTCCGCCCCCATTCCATTCTCGACAAGGTTTGAGGAACATCATAATACTCTGGAGAAAGTTCATAAGATATTTGATTGACCGCAGGCATATCCCGTTCAAGGATGCATCTGAGATTTCCATCACCCTTTCGACTCCAAGGAGGAGATATGAAGCGGAACAAGTTTTTAAAAGCGCTCGCCTTGCTTGCGGCAGCATTTTTTTCCGTGGCTATGGCAAGCGGCCAGGCTGGTAAAATCCCGGTAACCTTCGCCGGCACCGAGGCCGCGACGACGACCCAGAGCAAGATGATGCAGGCGGTGGCCGATGTCCTGAACACCGACGGCCGATTCGACGCCAAGGTTCTAGTGGCCGGAGCTCTCTCGGGCGACACCAACGCCCTGGTAACCCAGGCCAAGCTGGGGATTCCTCTGGTGGTGCCTTCGGATCCCGGCCGACTGGCCAGCCAGTTCGCCATTCCCGACCTCAACATCCTCATGGCTCCCTACATCCTCACGGACCCGGCGGTTCTCAAGAACCTTCCGGATACCGAGCTTTTCAAGGAGTGGTCTAAAAAGCTCGAAGCCCAGGGCATCGTCTTCGTGGCCAATATGTACAACGGCTTTAGGAACTTCTATACCACCAAGCCGGTAAAGACGGTCAAGGACCTTTCGGGCCTGAGGATCCGAGGATTCGGTAACGATATCGGCAACGCCCTGGCCAAGTACTTTGGCTTCGCCAATATCGCCATATCCTTTGGCGAGGTCTTTCCGGCGATACAGCAGAAAACCCTGGATGGTACCGAGGTCCAGGTGTCGGCCGCCGCGGGCGCCGCTTTCTGGGACGTGACCAAGTACATCGCCATGACCAAACACTACATGCTCCAGACTTCCTTCGTCTGTTCCACCAGGCTCCTCAACTCCATGCCCCAGGAGGCGAAGCAGTTCTTCCTCAAGACGATCCGCGACAAGGCTTTGGAGTACGGAACCATCGCCGAGAAGGATGAGGCCGCCTACTACGATCAAATGAAACAACACGGCGTTATCCTCAACGAGGTCAATCTCAAGGAATTCCAGGATGCCATAGCGCCCCTTTATACCAACAACGACCTTAAGTTCTCGCCCGGACTCAAGGAGAAGCTCTTCAAGCAACTGGGCATGTAGGTCGCCCAGCAGCGAAAGAGGGGAGGGGGAAGGGATTTTTCGGCTCCTCCCCTCTCCTTGCGCACCGTGTTTAACCCTTTTGGAGTCAGTATGAGCAAGATCTACCGATGGTTCTGCCGCATTGAGGAAATAGCCTGCGGCATCGGATTCGGATTTTTGATTTTCTTCATCTTCCTTTCCGCCGTCCTGCGCCTTTTCAAGTTCTCGATGTCCTGGTACATCGATCTGGCCATGCTCTGTCTGGCATGGACGGCTTTTCTGGGCGCCGACGTGGCATGGCGCGAAGGCCAGATCATCGGCATCGACCTGATAACGCGCAGATTGCCGGCGAGGATCAGGCGGGCGGTCGAACTGGTCGTGCTCGGCATTATCGCCGCCACCCTGGTCGTCATCGTCGTCTTCGGCGCCAGGCTCGCGTGGACCGAGCGGGTGAGCCGCTATCAATCCATGCCTATACCCTTGGCCCTGGTAACCCTCAGTCTGGTGGTCGCCGCATTTTCGATGTTCTTTTCGACTATCCAGAAAATTAAAAGGATCTTTTGGCGGACGAAGGGCACGAAGGAGGAAAACCCCGGGGGGACGGATGGTTCAGGGGAAGGGCAGAGGCCCCTGGCCGCGCCGATGGCGAGAGGAGGGCGGAAATGACCCTGCTCTTGGTATGCTTCGTCGTTTTTATGCTCATGGGAATGCCGATCGCCTTTGTCATAGGCATCGCGGGTTTTGCGTATTTCCTCTCCCAACCTCAGCTGCCCTTTGAAATCGCGGTACAGATGACGGTGCAGCAGAGTCAGTCCTTCGCGTTTCTCGCGGTTCCCTTCTTTATTTTCGCCGGAAACCTCATGAACGTATCGGGCATAACGAGCAGGCTTTTGAGCCTGGCCCGTCTTTTGACCCGTCGCATGTATGGCGGCACCGCCCAGGTCAGCGTCGTTATGAGCACGCTGATGGGAGGCGTTTCGGGCTCCGCAACGGCGGACGCCATGATGGAAACCAGAATCCTCGGCCCCGAGATGCAAAGAATCGGCTACAGAAAGGGCTACATCGTGGCGGTCAACTGCACGACTGCCCTCATAACGGCCACCATTCCGCCCAGCCTCGGCTTTATCATTTTCGGTTTTGTCGGCGAGGTGTCCATCGGCCGGCTCTTCGCGGGAGGAATCATCCCCGGGATCCTGATGATGAGCTTTCTGATGGCGACCACCTCAATCACCAGCCGCTACCACAGATACGATCCCCCGAGACCGGACGCGCCTAAGCTGAGCCCGAAGGAGCTTTTGGGGAACCTCAAGGACTCGATATGGGCCCTGCTTTTCCCTGTTCTCCTGATCATCGGCATAAGGTTCGGCGTGTTCACTCCCTCGGAATCGGGCGCCTTCGCTGTCATTTACGCCATTCTGATCGGCAAGTTCGTTTATAAGGAACTGACTTGGGAAAAATTCAAGAACGCCCTGGTGACCAGCTTCAAGGACAACGGGGCTATCATGCTTATCATAGCGCTCTCGGGATCTTTCCAATGGGCGCTCACCTGGGTTCAGCTCCCTGTGGCTTTGAGTAAATTTATCTTCGGCATAACCACCAATCCCCAGCTTCTGGTGATCATCATGCTCGTCTTCCTCTTCATAACCGGAATGTTCGTGGACAGCAACGTGAATTTCCTGCTTTTGACGCCGATCTTCCTACCCATGGTTAAAAGCCTGGGGGTGGATCCGGTGCATTTCGGCGTGCTCATGGCCACCGTGGTCACCCTGGGCGTCATGACGCCCCCTATAGGCGCCGCCCTGTATTCGGTCTGCGGCATCATGGATTGCAAGGTGGAGGACTACACCAGGGCGGCGATTCCCTTCTTCATCGCCATTATGACGGAGCTCTGCCTGCTTGTCTTCTTTCCAGGCCTCGTCACCTGGATTCCCAATATGATCTTCGGGAAGTTCTAGCAAAAATGTCTTATACTACATCGACGCGCTGTGAGCATAAGGAGACTAGATCGATGGATGCAGCCTTTAACGTGAAGGATCCCGATTTCCGCGCCAGCCCCTATACGGGCATGACCAAGCGGCATTACATAGATTGTGCGAAATATCTGCTCGAACGGGCTTTCACCCACGTGGCGGACAAGGACACTCCCTTCGCCTTTCCTATCGTCCCCGGGAAAACCTATCCCCAGGTCGATTCCCCCCCCTGGCGCTTTCGCTCCCACGAGTTCGAATCCCTGGAGCGCACCCTGACACTGGCCGCTCCCCTTATGCACGTGGAGCCCGAGGTCGAGATACGGGGGATCAGGCTTAGGGATTACTATTGCGGACAGCTGTACAAGATGTTCACCCCCGGCAATCCCCAGTCCCTTCCTCTGCCCGAGGATATGCCCGACGCCACTTACCAGTTCACCTGCGAATTCGGCGGGCTGCTCAAGACGCTCCTGTTGTTGCCCGACGTGATCTGGCCTTATTTTACCCAGCGGCAGAAAGACGAAATGGCGGCTTGCATTTCCGCCTGGGCCCACCACAGGACGACGCAGAACAACTGGCGCATCTTCAATCTTGTGGCCCTGTCCTTTTTGAAAAAACATGGATATCGGATCGACGAGGATTTGCTCAAAAGCCATCTGCTCTGGGTGGTCTCCTATCATTCCGGCGAGGGCTGGTATCTGGAGCAGACCTATAACTACTACACGATCAGCCTCTTTATCGTGTACGGAACCATCTGGTGCAGGGCCTTCGGCGACGAGCACTACCCCGAGATCGCGGCCACGATAGAGCGTTCGGCCTACGAGATGATGAAAACCTATCCCAATTTCTTCGCCCGGGATGGTTATATCAATATGTGGGCCCGTTCGATCTGCTACCGCACCTGGATCTCCGGCGGATTCCCCGTCTCCTTTATGTTGAAGGACGGCTCTCCCCTGGACCCCGGTTGGGCCAGGCGGCTCTGCTCCGGCTCCATCCTCCAGTTCGTGTCGCGCCAGGACTTCTACTTTAACGATATTCCCGCCCTGGGCTTCTATGGCCATAGGGAGTACATGGTCCAGAACTACTCCTGCCCCGGCAGCCCCTTTTTAATGTTCCTGCCTTTCATCTGCCTGGCCCTGCCCGACGACTCGCCCTTCTGGACCGCCAGGGAGAACGAGGGCTTCTGGCCCGAGCTCGGGACCGCTTCCCGGATTTCCGTGCTGGAAAAGCCCGGCCTCGTCCTGGTAAACCACGGCAAGACGGGGGCTTCGGAGATAGTGCCCGGAAAGACCTACTACGACGATCCCAATTATTCCAAGCTGTCCTACAACACCCATTTTCCCTGGGAGGACCACGATCCCGAAGGCGGCACGGCCATGGAATACGCCTTCCGGAGCCTTGACCCCCGGGACCTGCGGGGCGAGGACATCAACTTCTACCTTACGGGCAGGACTATCGGAAACGAAGCCGCCGCCAGGGCCGACTACAGCATTTCGAAGAGCATGGTCTACAACGGTATCCGCAAAGGGGTTTTGTATCGCCAGGCTATCATGCGCCAGCCCCCCAACAACGGCGTGGGCTACATCATCGACCTGGCGGAACTCAGCCTCCCCGGAGGGGTCCTGCGGGTGGACCGCTCGCGCCTGGCCTTCGAGCACGAACTCACCCTGGGCTGTTACGGTCTGCCGCATCTGGGCGGGGCGGCGGCGGTCACGAAAACCTTCGGCGACGCCCGGCGCAAGGTGATCACCGCCGCCATCGCCGGTAGACGAGTAGCTTTAGTAGCCTACTCCGGCTGGGACGATCTCCGGGCGCGGGTCCACTCCGGACGAAACGCCGAAACCGACGAGAGCACCGTCATTTACGCCCACAGGAAACGCCTGGCCAAGAACCCCGCCATGGAACTCATGATAAGCGTCCTCTTGCACCGTACCGACGATGGAGCCTGGACCGAAGAGGAGCTGGATCCGATCCGCTCCATCCAGATCATGGACATCACGCCGAGCTGTTCGGCCCTGGGCGCCCGTCTCGGGCTGCGGGACGGCAGGAGCGTCGTGATCGATTTCGCGGATGTGGATGGGGAGAGACGGTGCTGAGAGCTGGCCGGTGGCATGGCAGCAAGTATTGTCCGTAGAGCGGCTCTCTGCGACGCTGGTCCGCCCTCGTATTTGGAGAATGCCATGGAGCCTCCTCCAAAGATCTCCCCCACAGGGCGCAGGCTGAGGCCGAAGCGTGGGTGTACTTGCTTTATTGCTTCTGCGCAGAACGGAAACAGAAAAAAGGGGCTGTCCCGGAATCTACCAGGATAGCCCCATCGAAATAGCTTTTCTTACTGATTCTTATTTCTTGACGATCGCCGAAAGGACCTTTTCCTTGTCCAGCTTCTTGGTGCAGAAGAACCAGTCCTTGCACTCCACGCCTTCCTGCTTACCGTCCATCCTGTCCTTGGCTACGCCGCAGGAACCGGCGGTGGGCACGATGACGTCGTCGCCGGGGCGCCAATCGGCGGGGGTGGCGATGGAGAACTCGTCGGCGGTCTTGAGGGCCTGGACCACCCGTAGAAGCTCGTCGAAGTTCCTGCCCAGGGAGAGCGGGTAGTAGATTATCGTCCTGATGATTCCCTTGGGATCGATGACGAAAACGGCGCGGACAGCCTTGGTGGTCGCTTCTCCGGGCTGGATCATGCCGTATTTCTTGGCCACTTCCATGGTGATATCCTCGATCAGGGGGAAGGTGACCTCCACATCCTTCATGCCTTTGTACTCGATCTTTTCCTTGATGGTCCTTAGCCAGGCTATATGACTGTAGAGACCATCCACCGAAAGGCCGACGAGCTTGCAGTTCAGTTCGGCGAACTTAGGCTCCAGGGTGGCGAAGGTCATGAATTCCGAGGTGCAGACGGGGGTGAAGTCGGCGGGATGGCTGAAGAGGATCACCCAGGATCCTTCGTACTGCTTGGGAAAATCGATCTCCCCTTGGGTTGTCA
>LVBN01000097.1 GCA_001603165.1 Spirochaetales bacterium Spiro_12 | reverse complement strand
CTCGATTGACCTGAACCTTCAAGGACCATAGGCTATCAGTATGAAACCATCGAAGAGGACCTTGTGTATACTTTTGTATCTCGCCCTCCTGGGCGGGGCTTCCTCGGTGCTCGCCCTTCCCGATACAGGAAGCCTTTTAAAGACTGAAAACTGCCCCGCCGGCAGGCCGCTTCCGGCCGACACGGACCCGAAGCTGATCGCAAGCCTCTACTCCCTCCGGGACTCGGTATATATGAACGAGGCGCCCGAACTGATCGAAAGCCGGGCGACAGCGATCATCAAAACCCTGGAAAGCCCTTCGGCCTCCTTTCTGGAAGAAATCGACCGTCTTTTGCTTCTTTCCAGGGCGGAGTTTTTAACGGGAAGGGCCTTCAACGAAGCCGGTTTGAAGGAAAAAGCCATCCCCCGCTTCGAAGCCGCCGTCGAATACGCAAAAAAAGCCATGGCCGCCGGCGAGCATACGCCGGGAATCATGGCTCGTATCAGATCGCTCTCCGAACTTTGCCTACTCAAAGGTATGGGTTTTCTGCTCTCCAACGGACCGCTCATTCCGCGCTACACCCGACAGATCCTCGACAAGGAGCCCTCGCACAGGGCGGCGGCGATACTCTTCGCCTCGTCAAAAGCCTATCCGTCGGGCATTTTCGGGGGAAATCCCAAGGAAGCCATCGCGGTACTGGAGAAGCTCGTCGCCGAGCATCCCGAAGGGTTCGAAAAGGACGAACTCTTCGATCTCCGGGCCTGCTTCGGCACGGCGTACGCGAAACTGGGCGACAAGGCCAAGGCGGCCCTGTGGTTTCGCGCCGCGCTGGAGCTTTACCCGGGAAACCGCTACGCCGGGAGCGAACTCGAAAGGATAGGCGGATGATCCTTTCGGGAATCGTCGCGAATCTAGCCTGGCTCTGCCTGGCCGTCTCCCTCCTCGCCCTCTGCCTCACGGCCGTCAACGCCCTCTGGATGCGCAGGAGCGCAGGCTCGAAAGCCCTGGAAACCGGCCCGCTGGTCTCCGTCCTCGTCCCGGCCCGGGACGAGGAAGAGGGCATCGCGGCATGCCTCGATTCCCTCCTCTCCCAGCGTTACCAGCCCATGGAAGTCATCGTTTACGACGACGATTCCTCCGACCGAACCCCCGCCATACTCGATCGGTACGCCCAAACCTGGCCCGGAAAGTTCACGGTCATCCACGGCAAGGGGCTCGAACCCGGCTGGTACGGAAAACCCAAGGCCATGCAGGTTCTCTTCGAGGCGGCCCGGGGCCAGTGGCTGTATTACACCGACGCGGACACCCTCCACCAACCCGATAGTATCGGCTTTTCCCTCGGCCTGGCCATGAACTACGACAGCGACTTGGTCTCCGGCTATGTCCAGCAGCGAATCGGAAGCCTGGGCGAAGCCTTGGTCGTCCCCGCCATTTATCTGCTCTCGATGTTCGCCATGCCGCTCGGCCTCGCGCACCATTCAAGGAGCCCCGCTGTCTCCCATGCCATCGGCCAATCCATGCTGTTTAAACGCAGCCTCCTGGCGAGCCTCGGCGGGTATTCGCTTCTCAAGGACAAGGTCTCCGAGGATGTTCACATGGCAAGGTTGATAAAACGCCAGGGAGGGAGGACTCTCTTCGCCGACCTCAAAGCCCATGTATCCTGCAGAATGTATAAGGACTACCTAAGCGCCATCGTGGGCCTGTCCAAAAACGTCTACGATTACTTCGGGAAAAACCAGGCGGTTCTGATAGCCGCCACGGTTGGCATAACGATAGCGCTCCTCCTGCCCATTCCCGCGTCCCTGTGGCTGCCCGCCGGTTTCGAAGCCACCCGGCTTATCTTCAGGCTCTCCTGCCTTCTCATGTTCTCCGCCTGGCTTCTCCTCACCTTCGACAGAAGGCTTCCCTGGTACCTTCCTTTCTTCTATCCCATCCTTTTGATAAACGTCCTCTCCACAGCCTGGAGGGCGGCGAGGCTCTTTTCCACAGGCAGGGCGGTGGAATGGAAGGGGAGAATGGTGCGCTAGCCATGGCATACCGACGGGGCGACGCGCTCATAAACACCGGAATATCCTTCAGAGTCCTCTCCTGCGGAATAACCTGGCTCGTCGAACTCATCGGCTGGCCCCTGGTCAGGATACTCTACGGCTATCGGAGCTTTGGGCGCAAAAACCTCTACCGCGCCCCCAGGGGGCCGATCATTTACGTGAGCAACCACGCCATTCCCCTGGACCCCCTGCTGCACGGACTCTCCCTTCTGCCCAAGCTTCTATATTATACGCTTCTGGAAGAGACGGTTCTCACCCCCGTTCTGGGTACCCTGGTGCGACTCCTGGGCGGCATTCCCCTGCCCGCGGACCGCGGAAGGGCGCTCGATATGGAAAACGCCATGACCCAGGCTCTGAAAACCCGGGGGAAGCTCCATTTCTATCCCGAAGGGGAATGCTTCCTGCTCAACCAGGAAATACGGAATTTCAAAGCCGGGGCCTTCTACGCCGCGATCCGCCACGGAGTTCCCATCCAGCCTTTGGTCACGGTCATCAAGCGACGCCGACTGCTGGGCCGCCAGGGAATTAAGGCCGAAATTCACGTCCTGGAAGCGGTGCGACCGCCGCCCTCCACGGGGAGACTGATCGCCGATCTACACGAAGCCCTGCGCTTCGCCGAACAAATCCGGGGGCGCATGCAGCAAAGCGTCGATTCGGCGGGGGGCGATAAAAGCCTTTACCGAGGCCCCATGCCCCGGATCAAGGGGGTCAACGACAAAAACCGCGACGGCGGCCGACCAGGAAATAAAAAATCCCCATCGAAATCTCGATGACCACTTTTTCATAGTACGAAATTTCACAGGTTGCATGATGTATATACCTGTGATATCCTCGATCTGTCCTACAGTCTAACATTTTTCAAGGAGATGGATCATGAAGAAAAAACTCTTCACTGTTCTTATTCTGCTGGCGCTGGTCGTGTCCTTCACCCAGGCCCAGGCCGTAAAGCGCTACTCGTTCTCGGGATCCAATCCCGGCGGCACCTGGTACACCATGGCCGGCGGCATCGTCCAGCTTTTAAACGATAAAATGCCCCCGGAAATCCGTTTCGACATGATCGGTTCCGGCGGCTCGGTGGAGAACACCAGGCGCCTGGCCCTCAATCAGGCCGATATCACCCTCACCTACTCCTCCCACATGTGGGAAGCCAAGAACGGCAAGGGCATCATGGAAGGACGCCCCTCGGACAATATCCGGGTCCTCATGGAACTCTACGGAAGCTCCCACTACTTCGTGACCCTCAAGAGCAAGGGCATCAAGACCCTCCAGGATCTCGAAGGCAAGAAGGTGGTCCTGGGATCCCCCGGCTCGGGCTCCAGCGACAACTCCCGCCGCTCGCTTGCGGCCCTGGGCATCAAGGTCAAGGAAAGCGAGCTGGCCTTCGCCGACGCGGCCCGCGCCCTCCAGGACGGTAACGCCGACGCGGTGGGCATGAGCGGACATCCGGCCGCCGGCCTCGTCGAGCTGGCCATGTCCAAGGATATCTACGTCATCCCCTTCAGCCAGAGCGATCTGGACAAGGTAACCACCGCCAATCGCTATTTCGATCCCGGCGTCATGCCCGCCAATGTCTACAAGGGGCAGACGGAGCCGGTTCCCTGCTTCTATTTCTCGGTCTACCTCGCGGTCAACAAGAGCATGCCCAACGACGTGGTCGCCAAGATCATGGAAATCATCCTGAGCCCCGAAGGCAGGAAGTATCTCGAAAGCGTGCATCCCCAGTTCAAGGGCATCCGCGACAACGCCGCGGGCGTCAAGTCCATCGACATAGCCTATCATCCCGCGGCCGAAGCCTATTGGAAGGCCCATCCCTAATTCTTGATCCAGGCAAGAGGGGTTTCCGTGTAAGGAACGTATCTGCATCGAAGATTGTTGAGAGAAGAGGGGAATGAGGCGGAAGGCGGCTCGGGCTAAGGACAATCTCCCGTGGCCTTATCTTTAGAAACCTTTTCAACAATCTTCGATGCAGTAACCAAGGGAACCCCTCTCCTTTTCAGTCGAATTAACCTGTTGCGATACAATCGACACCATAGCTGAGACTTCATCCAAAGGCAGCCCCGAGGTTCGAATGAATCGGGGCTGTACACGAACAAGGGGAATCCTATGAAAACCCGACCCCAGGCCGATTTCCTTAAAAAGCCCGTCACGATAATCGCGGCGCTCTTCGGGCTTTATTACTTCATCACCTCAGGATTCGGCATCATGAGCAGCGAAGCCCATCGAGGCCTCTACATGCTCTTCACTTTCATGCTCTGCTTTTTAATGTATCCCGCGTCCCAGAAGAAGCCGAACTCCAAGCTCCTCTACGGACTGGACGCCCTGTTGCTTCTGCTCTCCGCCGCGGCCATCCTCTATTGGACCTTCCAGTACCCCACCTACGCCGCCCGGCGCGTAGGTCTTCCCAACAACCTGGACATTCTCTTCGGCGCGGTGATGATACTCCTCTCCCTGGAGGTCACCCGCCGCACCATGGGTTATACCCTCACCATCCTGGGCGCGGTCATGCTGGCCCAGGTATATTTCGGCCCCATCCTCCCAGGCATCTTCCAGCACGGGGGCGTGAGCTTTTCCCGCCTGGTGGAATACAACTACTTCATCGACGGGATATTCGGCACCATAGTGGCGGTCTACGCCACCTACGTAATGCCCTTCCTCATCTTCGGAGCTTTCTTGCAGACCTCGGGAGCCGGCGATTTCTTCATCGACCTGGCCTCCTCCGTCGCCGGCAAGGTGCCCGGGGGCCCGGCCCTCATCTCGGTCATCGGCTCCGCCATTTTCGGATCCATCTCCGGCAGCCCCGTGGCCAATGTGGTCGCCACCGGAACTTTCACGATCCCAATGATGAAGAAAGTGGGCTATTCCAAGGAATTCTCGGGAGCGGTGGAGGCGGCGGCCTCCACCGGCGGCAGTTTCCTTCCCCCCGTCATGGGCGCCGCGGCCTTCGTCCTGGCCACCATCACCGAAACCCCCTACGGCACCATCATGATCATGGCTGTCCTTCCAGCCATCCTCTACTACCTTTCCATAGGGCTTCAGGTTTACTTCCAGGCCAGAAAAACAGGCTTGAAAGGACTGGAAGCCTCCGAAGTGCCCAGCACAAGGGCCGTGCTCAAGCGGGGCTGGTACTTCGCCCTCACCATCGTGGTGGTTGGCCTCCTCATAGCCCTGGGCTATTCGCCTTCGGTGATAGCCTTCGGCGGTTCGGTCTTCGTCGTAGTCTGCAACATCCTCTTCGGGGCTCCCCAGGACAAGCTCACGCCCAGGAAATTCATCCAGTCCTTGGAAACCGCGGGCACCAGCTCCCTGGTGGTCGGCTCCACCGCCGGCACCCTCGGCCTGGTGATGGCCGGCATGACCATGACGGGTCTGGGCCTCAAATTCTCGTCGGTCCTCGTATCGGTGGCGGGCAACAACCTATTCCTGATGATCCTCATGGTCATTCTCATCGCCACGATCATCGGCATGGGCACCACCATCACGGCCTCCTACATTATTCTGTCGATTTTGGCCGCGCCCTCCCTCATAATGGCCGGCGTGGCCCCGGTGAACGCCCACCTTCTCTGCTTCTGGCTCTCCATGTCATCCAACCTGACGCCGCCCGTCTGCGTGGCCGCCTTCGCCGCCTCCAGCATCTCCGGCGGCAACCCCATGAAGACGGGTCTGCATTCATTCATGCTGGGCATTTTCATGTATCTCATGCCCTTCGCCTTTGTCTACGTGCCCCAGATCCTCATCGTGGGCTACGGGTTCTTCGAGATCGCGGAAGTAGTATTGAGCTACGCCTTCGCCACAGTCGCCCTGGCGGCGACAGTGCAGGGCTGGCTTTTGAGAAAGCTCCACGTGAGCCTCAGAGTCCTCACCCTGGTGGCGACCATCCTTCTGGCAACCCCCGAGCTGGTCACCGACCTTATCGGCCTGGCTATATTCCTCCTCGTGCTGGGATACAGCTTCTGGAAGCGCGGTCAGGAACGCAGGGTGGCGGCGGTTTGAGAAAAACCCTCCCGCCGGAAACCCGGGACTGGGTAACCGCGCGGGATGAGAATTTTTCGGAAGTCCCGCGCGACTTTCGAAAAATCCATAACGTTAAAAAAGCGGTTTTGGACCTATTCCGGCGGACCTATTCCGGCGCTTAAAACCGCCTTTGATTCAAGGAGTATCTATGAAGACAGTGACCATCGCGGACATTCCCTCCATCAAGATTCAGAACAGGGAAGGTCTCTACCAGAAAGACATATTCGACGAGAAGGACGGAGCCAGGCACTTCACCTTCCACTATTCGCTGATGGAAAAGGGCGGCCACGGCCAGCTCCATTCCCACCCCCATTCGGAACACGTGCTCATGGTGGCCGAAGGCTCGCTGGTGGTGCGCAACGATAAGGAATCCCACGCCCTGAGCCCGGGTATGGCTATTCTCATCATGCCCACGGAAGAGCACGAGATCATCAACAGCTTCGACGGAAGGACCGTTTACTACGTGATCTACGCCCCGCCCCGCTAGACCCAGGGCTGCAAACCCCCAAAAAAGCCTGGATGAAAAACACCGCCGGGAGCGTCTCCCCGGCGGTGTTTTTCTACCCGGACGAATCGGACATAGCGGAGAACCTAAGAGCCCAACGGCCAGGACAGGGAAATAAGAAGGCCGCCCTTTTTATCGGGCGGCCCTCCTGTGCAGGAAAATTCCGGTATTCCCTGGGTCGGCCGACCCAGGGGCCCGGTTTTCCCTCTTTACATCTATTTCGCCGTGCTGGCGGCGTTCATGAACCTGCGCTGATAGGTGACGACCTGGGGCGTGGTGGTCCACTTGACCAGGTAGGCCGGCTCGGTGGTGATGACCACCTTCCGGGTCATGTCCAGGAACTCGGGCTCCGCGAGGAGCTTGTCGATGTCCGGATAGTTCCTGTCGCCTTCCATGGAGCAGATGATCAACCTGGTGTCGGGAAGGTTGGCCTGGCGCAGCACCCTGAGGTTGTGCCTGACCCCGTCCAGTCCGTCCGAGCCTTCGGGCTTGGTGAACTGGCGATACTCCTCGTAGAGGCTGGCGCGCTCCAGTACCTTGCCCAGGTCCATGCTCGCGTCCGTGGGCGCCAGGTAGTCCCGCTCCACCAAGAGGCTCCGCAGGGCCACCAGGTGTTCGTCCTTCTTGTCGGCCCGGTACTTGGCCAGCAGGTCGGTGATGAGCTGGCTCACCACCAGTCTGTGGCGGATGAAGCTATTGATGAAATAAGGCTTGGCCTGGAGGGCCAGGGCGGTCTGATAGGGCTCGAACATGAGGGTGAAGTTGATCCTGTAGCCGTGCTCCTTCAAAAGGAGGGCCAGATTGTGACCATGGACGAAATCCGCGGTGTTGCCCTCGTCCCAGCGGCGCTGGAATTTCTTGTCGCCCTTCAAAAGCTCACCCACGTTCTGGCCGTTCACCGGTCCGGTGTGGGGCACCTTGATGACGACCCTGTACTTGGAAAGCATCTCCTTGAACAGGGCGGCCTCTTCCAGGATCTCGGATTCGGAGGCCCAGGGATTGTTCAGTTCGACGGAAATATCGACGCCGGGGCCGAGCACATTGCCCAGCTCCTGCATGACTTCCTCGCGGGTCTTGAACTTGTTGCCCACGTTGGCCTTGGGGTTGTTGATGAAAAGGTCGTAGATGATGCCGGGGTTGCAGGTGAGGTTGGCGATGAGGCCCTTGATGGGAGCAACCTCGTAGGGATTGGCGGAATCGGCGGAGAAGAGGACGTTGGTGGGCCTCATCTCCCCGTTTTCGCCGTAGGAGATATCCCGCACCAAGTCGGCGCAGAGAAGCCCGTCGCCCTGGTATGCGTATTCGATTCGGAATCCGGCGGGAGTTTTGCCCTCGGGTACCTTGAAGTAGTCGATGACTTCCTTGAACTCCGCCGTCACGCCCAGGTGCCGCACCAAACCTTCGAGCCCGAGCAGGGTTTCGATGTCGAAGGGTTTGTCCAGCACTCTGCGGACATAGGCTTCGTCGGCCTTTACCACCGAAACTGCGCCGCCCGCGAGCATGGCCCTGACCGTGGTCTTGATTTCCGCCATAATCCTCTCCTTTACGCTCCGAAAGCCACTTTCAGCGGCGATTTCGACGCGCCCTTGGTTTCGACGTGTCGGGCTCGGCTTTTTAACGCCTCACCCATTTCAACATGTATATACAGATATAACACGGAAAAGACAAGTAGTCAATACGCTTCTTTCATTTTCCCCTGCCAGGGCGAGGTATCGCGGCGGTGCCACCGCGGCGCCGTCACCGGTACATCGTCGCCTCGAGGAGGTACCGGCTCGGCATGCCGATGCGCCCCGGGCCCAGGACCTGGCCCGGTCAGCGGCTGAAGGCGAATCGCAGCTTGAAGCGGTCTCCGCGGAATACCACCTTGGTAAATTCGAAGGGAGCCCCGGTCTGGGAAAACAACGTGTAGTGAAGCAACAGGAGGGCCGAGCCTCTGGGCACCTTCAAGAGCCTGGCTTCCTCGGCCGAGGCCTGGCAGCTTTCCAGGGTTTCCACGCCGTGGGTGGCCACGATGGAGTAGCGTTTCTCCAGGATGTTGCAGAGCGGTTCCTTTTCCAGGTTCTGCTGGAAAAAGTCTTCGCACAGTTCTTCGGGGATATAGGAGCGTTCCAGGGCCAAAGGCTCGCCGTTGGCGTAGCGGAGGCGCTCCAGCCTGTACACCGGGCTTCCCGGCGGAAGGCTCAAGCCCTCGGAAATGCTCTGATCCGCCCGCTCCACCCGCTTGTCCAGCATGGTCGTGCCCGTTTCGTAACCCTGGGCTTCCAGCTGCTCCCGGATACCCTTCTGGGAAAGAGGGCCGGTCATTATCTTTGGTTCCGCCACGAAGGTTCCCTTGCCGGGAACCCTGTACAGAAGGCCCTCGTTGACCAGACGCGTGATCACACCCCGTACAGTCATCCGGCTCAGTTCGTAGAGGCGGCTGAGTTCGTTTTCGGAAGGAATAGCCTCGTGATGGGCCAGCCTGCCTTCCCGGATATCGGCGCGGAGTATTTCTTCCAGCTGCGCGTAAAGCGGTTTGGGACCTGACCTGTTGAGGATGTGAATTTCGTTGGAGATCTCTTTCTCCTGCGGGACCTCGGCCATTGCTCATCCTCCTCTCCTAGGGACAATTCGGGGCGAAAACCGGCCTAATCCCGCGCTAAAGCGCCGAGGATGGCCGGGGGTTCCTTGCATAGTACGCCTATTCTTTATATTATGTATATACATGTTTGTATGGGGTTGAAAAGGGGGCGGCGGCGAAAATCGGCTCCGCCTTAGCCTGAGACTCCACAGGGAGACTGGCCGGGTGATCGATGGACGGCGGCTTCCCATATCAGCGCTCGTAAAGGAGTAAAGACCATGGCGACAAAGAAATGGAAGGTAGCCGTCGGATGCGATCCCAACGCCGCCGAACTCAAAGAGACTATCAAGGAACTTCTCAAGGCCGAGGGCCATAGTTTCGAGGACTTCGGAAGCGATGATCCCATCTATCCCAACGTGGCCTTCAAGGTGGGCGAGGCGGTGGCCTCGGGAAAATTCGATCGGGGCATTCTGGTCTGCGGCACGGGCATCGGCATGTCCATAGCGGCCAACAAGGTGCCGGGCGTCTACGCCGCCCTCCTGGCGGACCCCTATTCCGCCGAAAGGGCTATCAAGAGCAACAATGCCAACGTCGCCACCTTGGGACAGCAGACCATGGGGCCCTATGTGGCCAAGGCGCTGGTAAAGATCTGGCTGGACGCCGAATGGGAACCGGGCACCAGAAGCGAACCCAAGGTGCGGGCTATCGTCGATTACGCCGCCAAGCAGGGCAAATAGAAATCAAGTTCCGCCGTCGGTCGCGGCAGGTTACGCGCCCCGTGGTTTCGCCGCCGGGCGAAACCACGGGGCGCGCCGCCCGACACGCGAAACGCCGAATTAAGCCGCTTCGCGCGGCACAGTTAAGGAAGCAAGCATGCCTTTGAGCAAGAAAGAAGAACTAAAGCTGAAGTTCAAGGCCCTCGCGCTGAGGGAAAACGTCCTTCGCATGGTGAAGGCCGCGGGCACCGGCCACATGGGAGGAGCCCTTTCGGCCGCGGACATCGTCGCGGTGCTTTACTACAAATTCATGAAGCTGGACCCGCAAAACCCCGGCCTGGCCGACAGGGACCGCTTCGTGCTCTCCGCCGGGCACAAGTGCCTGATCCTCTACGCGGCCCTGGCCGAGAAGGGATACTTCCCCAAGGAAATAATGGACAGCTATGGCGAACTCGATTCGCACATACCCGGGCATCCCAGCATGGACAAATTGCCGGGGGTGGAGGCCAATACCGGATCGCTGGGACACGGGCTCTCCATCGCCGCGGGCATGGCCATGGGGCTCAAGCTCTCCGCCTCCCCGGCCCGGGTCTACACCCTGATGGGCGACGGCGAGCTGGCCGAGGGCTCCAACTGGGAAGCCGCCGCGGCCGCCAGTCACCATAAGCTGGACAATCTCACCGCCATCGTCGACAAAAACGGCCTCCAGATCGGCGGCCCCTCGGATTCGATCATGAACTACGAACCCCTCCAGGACCGCTGGGCATCCTTCGGCTGGTCGGTCCGCCGCATAGACGGCCACGACTACCCCACCATAGTCCAAACCCTGGAGAGCCTTCCCTTCGAAAAAGGCAAGCCTTCCCTCATCATTGCCGATACGGTCAAATCCAAGGGTTTCCCCTTCGCCGAAGGCAAGGCCGCTTACCACTACTGGAAGGCCACCAAGGAAGAACTACAGCTCGCCGACGAGGCTCTGGCCGCGGCCAGGGCCGGGCTGGAAAAAGCGCTGGCCGAGGCGCAGGTAAAGGGAGGATTATGATGAAACAACCAGCGATGCTTTCCGCCAAGGCCTTCGAAGCCAGCGAGGCCCCGATAAAAGCCTTCGGCGAAGCCCTTCTTGAAGCGGGAAAGGCCAATCCCGACATCGTCGTCGTATCCACCGACTCCTCCTCGGGTTCGGGGCTCTCGCCCTTCAAGGCGGCCTTTCCCGAACGTCATATAGAGTTCGGCATCATGGAACAGGGCGCCGTCGGCTATTGCGCCGGCATGGCCGCGGTGGGCAAGATTCCCTTCTATGCGGCCATCGCCCCCTTCGTCTCCGCCAGACCCTTCGAAATGGTCAAGGACGATCTGGGCTACATGCGACAGAACGTCAAGGTGATAGGGCGCTGCGGCGGCCTCACCTATTCCCAGCTGGGCCCCACCCACCACTCCATCGACGATTTCGCCCTCATGCGCACCATTCCCGGCCTCCTGGTGCTCAATCCCGGAGACCCTGTCTCGATCCGCAAGGCTACCCTGGCGCTGGCCAAGCACTCGGGCCCCTCCTACATGCGCATCGGCAGCCCCAACATGCCTGTTCTATACGATGAGGATCTGCCCTTCGAAATCGGCAAAGGCATCCTGGTCAGGGAAGGCCACGACGTCACCCTCATCGGCACCGGGACCGTTCTCTGCCAGGCGGTAAAGGCCGCCCAGCTGCTGGACCGCAAAGGCATCAGCGCCCGGGTGATCGATATCCACAGCATCAAGCCCCTGGACGAGGACATGATCCTCAAGGCGGCGGGCGAAACCGGCAGGATCGTCACCGTGGAGGAGCACTTCCTCAACGGTGGCCTGGGCAGCGCGATCGCCCAGTTCCTCTCCCAGACAAGGCCAACGCCCGTAAAAATGCTGGGCATCGACGACCGCTTCGCCTCCAACGGCCCCTACGAGGGCCTCTTGGGCCAGCACGGCCTTTTGGCCGAGCAGATCGCCGCCAGCTCCATTGAGTTCTTAAAGAAAAAGTTCTAGTCCTTGCGCCGGCCGCCATCCGGCGCCGACCAAGGCCTAAGGCGGATAACAAAAAGAGGTCGTCCTGGAAGCTTCCAGGACGGCCTCTTCGTATACCGCGACAGCGCCGCGGTCCGGGTCTCCCGACCCCCTCCGCGCCGCAGCGCCAAATGCGCATCAACCCTTGGCCAAAAGAAGCTTTTCCTCTCCCGCCGGGACATACATGATGATATAGACCAGATCCTCCTTGGGATCGAGGTTGGTCAGATAGTGCAGCTTCTGGGAAGGCACGAACACGGCGGTGCCGGGCAGCAAGGGATAGGTATCCTCGCCGATGGTGATGGAGCCGACGCCGGAAAGACAGTACACGCCATGCTCGATCTCGTGGGAGTGGCCCTTGGTGCCCTCCTGCTGGCAGGTATCGGCGGGCTTGATCTTGTTCACCAGAAGCGAAAAGCTCTTGGCGCCGCAGGTATCCTCGTTGATGAGGATATTGACTTCCACCTTGCCGTGGTGGGCGACTCCCTTGATGGCGTCGTCCATGGTGAATGCTAATTTCTGACCCATAGTGTTACTCCTGAGTTTTTTTGTTCCGCCGCGGCCCAAAAAGTCGTCCGACTTTTTGGGCCGTCCTCGGTCAGGCCTTCTTCGTCTTTTTCTTGCGCCGTACCTGGCTTACAAGCACGAAAGCCGTGAAGGCATAAAATACGATACTGATCGGGCTGGCCACGAAGGTGGCGAAATTGCCCTGGGAAAGAATGAGCGCCCTGCGGAAGGAATCCTCCATCGTCGGTCCGAGTACCAGCGCCAGAATCGTCGGCGCCACGGGAAATCCGAATTTCTGCATGAAGAATCCGATAAGCCCCGCGGCGAACATGGTGAAGACATCGAACATGTTGTTGTGGGACGAGTAGGAGCCGATCACGCAGAGGACCATGATGGTGGTGTAGAGATAGGACTTCTTGAAGTCCAGCACCTTTACGAAGAAACGGATGCCGAAGCTCTGGATGGAAAATACCAGGATATTGATGATAAAGAGCGTCGCATAGATTCCATAGACGAAGCCCGAGTTCTCCTGGAAGAGCAGGGGGCCCGGTTTTAAACCGTGGATAAGAAGAGCTCCCAGAAGAATGGCCGTGGCGGGGTCGCCGGGAATACCCAGGGTAAGCATGGGAATCAGGGCGCCGCCGGTAACGCCGTTATGGGCCGCCTCGGGGCCGGCCACGCAGTCCAGAGTGGGCTCATCGGAGCAGGCCTTGCGCTTGGCCTGGTCGTAGCCCAGGAAGGCCGCGATCGGTCCGCCCGTGCCCGGGATGGCGCCGATGCCCACGCCTATGAGCGCAGACTTCAGGATAGTACTGGCTAGACCCTTTATTTCCTTGAACGTCGGGAAGGACATGGAGACATTGGTATCCAGCTTGCGCTTTATCGCCGACTCATCGGTGGCGAAGGCTTCGACGATCTGGGGAATGGCGAACATGCCGATCATGAAAGACAGCACGTCCACGCCACCCAGGAGGTTGATGGAGCCGAAGGTGTAGCGTTTCACGCCCATCACCGGATCCATGCCCATGGTCATGACCAGAAGACCGATCATGCCGGAAATCAGCCCCTTAATCACCTTGCCCGAAGATATTCCCGCGATGGCGGAGAAACCGAAGAACACCAGGGCGAAAATCTCCGCAGGCCCGAACTTGAGGGCGAATTTGGCGATGATGGGGGCTACGACCACCAGAATCAACACCGAGATAAGACCGCCGATGGTGGCGGAGAATACCGCGGTGCCCAAGGCCTTGCCGGCCTTGCCTTCCTTGGCCAGCCTGTGCCCGTCCAGGCAGGTGGCCGCCGCCGAAGGAGTCCCCGGAATGCCAAGAATAATAGCCGAAACCGATCCACCGGTCATTCCGCCCACATAGACGCCCAGCAGCAGGGTGATGGCCGCCAGAGGATCCAGATTGAAGGTGAGAGGGAGAACGAGAATGATCCCCATGGAGTAGGTGAGGCCGGGGATAGCCCCGAACACGATACCCACCACTGCGCCGAGGATCATCATGAGGATGACCTTTAACTGCAGCGCCGCGCCGAATGCTTGAAGTATTGCTTCCATAGTTTTACCTCAGTACCACAGCGAGCCGCTGGGAAGCGAAAGCTTGAAAAAGACCGTGAAAACCAAGTACACGGCACCGGTTATCACCACGGTCGCGATGATCGACTTGAGCCAGCTTTTTGTGTTCATAATGAGTTTGATGATCACGAACACGAAGGGGACCGTGGCCACATAGAAGCCGATAAGGCCTGTCAACACCGCGTAGAGGAAAATAGCGATAAAAGAATACAGCATCTTGAGGGGAACAGGCTTGGGCTCCTCGAACTCCTCGCAGACTCCTTTGCCGGGCGCCGCGGCGGCGGCCTGGGAGGCCACGATATCAGCCATCTTCGTGTCTTGTTTCTTAGCGGCCACCGGTTTTGATACCGCGCCCTTCTTGAAGGAACCGATCAAAAGCGCAAGCGCCAGGAGCGCCAGGACAGCGATAATGACCAGGGGAAAAAATCGAGGTCCCGGCGCCCCCGGAAGAGAGTTGGCCTTGATTTGGAAGGTGAGATATGCCCAAAGTCCCGCCAGTCCAAGCAGGACGATCGACACATACCTGTCGGAATTCTTCATTTATAACTCCATAAAAAACGGGGCCCGGAACGCCCGCCCGGGCCCCGCGAATAAACAAAATCACGCCCTGGAAAACACTAGCGGTTGCTGGTGCCGGTCTGCTTCATGAGCACGGCGTTGGTTTTGTCGTCCTGATCCAGGAAGGCCTGGAACTCAGACCCGGTCTTGAACGAGGGAATGATGGCCACGGTCTTGGCGAAAGCCTTGAACTCCTGGCTCTCCACCACCTTCCTGGTGGCCTCTACCAAGGTCTGGACCACATCGGCCGGGGTGCCCTTGGGAACAGCGAGACCTCTCCAGAGAATCAGTTCCAGAGGATAGCCGGACTCCTTGAGGGTGGGAACATCGGGCATGCTTTCCACGCGGTCGGCGCCGGTGACCGCCAGAATTCTCACCTGCTTAGCCTTGTACTGACCTTCGACTTCCGAGGGAAGCTGAATGGTGGCTTCGATCTGGCCGCCCAAGAGGCTGGCGAAGGCGAGGCCTTTGCCGAAGGGAACGTGGACCACCCTGGAACCTGCTTCGTTCTCCAGCGCAGCGGCGGTCAGGTGGGTAAAGGTGCCCGCGCCGGAGTTGCCGATCCTCACCTTGCCGGGATTGGCCTTGATATAATCCATAAATTCCTTGACGGTCTTCCAGGGCGCGTCGTACTTGACGGCGATGGACACCGGCTCGTAGGAAACCTGGGCGATATGGGTGAAGGCCTCATGTTTGAAATCGATGTTGCCCTGATAGTAGGCGGTGAAGATTCCGTTGGAGGTCCAGATGACGTTATACCCGTCGGGCCTCTGGTTCTTCACATAGTTGTACCCGATAGCCTGGCCGCCGCCGGTGCGGTTGACCACGGGAAGGGGCTGCCCGAGGTAGCCCTGGGCCAGATCCGAGAACTTGCGGGCGATAAGGTCGGCCGCGCTGCCGGGTCCAAAGAGGCAGGTAACTTCAATGGCCTTGGTCGGATACTTCTTGGCCTGAGCCGCCAAGGGAGCGGCGACCGCCGCGATAACCAGGAGCAGAGCAATAATCCTTTTGGTGTTGGACTTCATTCTTTCCTCCGATGCAATTTTTAAAGGCCGCTCAAAAGCGGCCCGCGCAATACCGGCATTTTTCGCAAGTTGCTGCGAAAAATGCCGGCTCAGAAACAAATTAAATTTCGGCCCAGGCGGTTTTGATGACCCTTTTGGCCTGGGCGATGATGGCCGCCGAGGACTCCTGGTAGAGCAGGGGCCGTACCTCGACGCTCATGACGGGCTTGTTTTCCGGCCTGAGAAGCTTGCGGTCAAGCAAAAGTCGGAAATAATTCCTCACGTCCTTGGTCCAGATCTCGCCGTCGGCGATATTGAACCTGGGCTGGAGATCGCCATAGAGCGGATGCCTCCAATCCCTCATGATGCAATTGCCGATGTGGAAGTGCATGGGATACTTGTCCACCAGGGGAATCGCTTCCTCGGGTTTTTCTCCCAGCAGAGGGAAATGGGACAGGTCGGCCAGGGAGCCGAAATTGTCGTAGTGGGGAGCCACCATATCCAGCACGTCGGCGGCGTCCTTGAAATGGCCGATCAAGGCCTTCTTGTCCTGGTCCCGGTCGAATATTTTCATGTAAAGCTTGGCATCCCCGAATTCCTTGGTGAACTCGCAGAGCTCCATGAGGCTTTCGGCGAAAATCTTCTTGGCCTCTTCCCGCTTTTCGTCCCCGGGGTCTTTGCCCGAAAGCACGCGAATGGAGGTGGCCCCCAGGTGGTATGCTTCCTCGATACCCTTCTTTACCCCATTGATGCCCGCCCTGCGCTCCTTGGGATCCAGGGAGCTGAGGTTGAGTTTCTGGCCGAACACCCTGGGCTGGGTGGCGTAGCAGACCCGCAGGCCCGATACCTCCAGCAGGGTGCGCACTTCCTGGCGCTTTTTGTCGTCCTTTATCCACCCCACCTCGATGGCGGTCCAGAAATCGTCCTCGATGATCTTCTCCAGGCTCTCGACGATAGGCCCCTCCCCGTTCACGATCTCGGGGAAGGCCTTGAAATGCACGATGCCGACATCCATGTACCGGTAGATAGACATGTTATCCACGCTTTTCTCCTTTAAAAATTTTTATTACCTCAGGGATGAAGGACGATGCGGATCGCCCCGCCCTCCCTGGCCATAAACACCCTGAACGCCTCCTGAATCTGATCCAGGGGATAGGAATGGGTGAGCAGATCCTTAGCCTGGATCTTGCCCATCCGCATCAGCTCAAGAGCCCTGTGTACACAGCGCTTGCCCTCGCCCCGGACCGTATAGAGGTTGTTGGAATTCTGCACGCAGATACCGAGGTCAGCGGAGACCGTGTCCTCGAAATGGGCCACCAGGACGATATCCCCGCCCTTGCGCACAACACGGATAGCCTGCTGGAGGCTGGCGCTGTTGCCCGCGGTGAGCAGCACAAGATCGGCGCCGTAGCCTCCGGTCTCCCGCTTTACCGCCGCGATGGGATCTTCCTTGTTCAGATTGATCACCACATCGGCGCCCAGTTTTTTCCCGAGGTTCAACCGCTCGTCCCTGGTGCCGGTGAGAATAACCTTGCCAGCCCCCAGGGCCTTGGCGCACTGAACGGCCATGAGCCCGATGGCTCCGGGGCCTACCACGGCCACCGAGTCGCCGGCCACGAAACCGCCGGTATGCTCGATACCGAAGAGAGCGGTGCCCGCGGTGGTGATGATCGTTGCCTCGTCGAAGGAAATATTGTCGGGAATCTTGCTGATGGTATTCACGTGATTCACCGCGTACTCGGCGAAACCGCCATTGGTAGT
Organism: Spirochaetales bacterium Spiro_12; assembly: GCA_001603165.1. Taxonomy (GTDB): domain Bacteria; phylum Spirochaetota; class Spirochaetia; order Treponematales; family Rectinemataceae; genus UBA2256. Next base: position 18,692 of record LVBN01000097.1, on the reverse strand, counting down.
GAAGCCGTTAGCCCTATGTCCCTTGGCCAGATTGCCGTAATTGAGGCAGGCGGTATACTTGCCGTCGATGCAATTGCGACAACGCCCGCAGCCCTTGTGCACCTCGACGGTCACCCTGTCTCCCAAGACGAACTCGTCCACCGCCTCGCCCAGTTCGACGATAGTACCCGCGTACTCGTGGCCGATGATAAAAGTACCCATAGGGGGCTGCTTGATCATGCCCCTGGTGACGATCTTCACGTCACCGCCGCAGATTGAGCAAGACTCGATCTTGATGAGGACTTCGCCCGGTCCCGGCGCGGGGACAGGTCGCTGCTCGATGCGTATGTCGTTCCAATCGTGGAGAACAGCCGCGCGCATCATGGTAGGGTGGCTCATAGGACCTCCAAGTAAATGATTATATCTGTGGTTAAACAGCGGGAACCGTTTCTGGCGTGGTACTGTCTTCAGCCTGACAGCGGTCGGTTCCAAGATAGGCTTATTATACTGTACTACAACCGCCTCCTGTCAATCATTAATAATGGTTCTGGCATATATAAAAACACTAAATAGAGAAAAAAGTATCCATCCGACAGGGATTTTAAAATTATTTTTGTTCCCATATGGTGGGATATAAAATCCATTTGCCCCTTATCGTATTGTATGATATAGTGGTCGCATCGAGTTGTATCATTCAATAATAGCATACCGAGACCTTAAACAAAGGCGCCTCGAGTGATCACTAAGAAATAGAGGTGTTCGTTATGAAGTTCGCGAAGATCGATAGAAGTTCCGTTACCGAGCAAATCATAGAATACCTGAAAGACCAGATCTTCAAACAGAAGCTCAAGCCCGGGCAGCAACTTCCTTCGGAGGAAAATCTTGCTCTGCAGCTGGGGGTCGGTCGCGGTACCGTACGCGAAGCCCTGCGGGTGCTCGTCTATCTCGGCCTCATCGAACGACGGAACAAAAGCACCTACGTTACCTCCATCGCCAGCTCCAACAATCTCATGGAGGGATTTCTCGACCGGATCCACAAGCATAGAGACGTGGAGAAGATCATCGAAGTACGCAGGATCATCGAACCCGAGGCGGCCGCCCTGGCGGCGGAGAACGCGACAGCCGAGGAGTTGGAAAAAATCGGCTGGCATCTGGCAAAAATGGAAGAAACCGCCGACAACTACAAAGAATTCATCGTGCACGACGAGGATTATCACCGGGCGATTTTCAGCGCCTGCGGAAACCACATCCTCCTGGAGATCAATTCCTCTATTCAGCACTACATGCACCAAAACCAGGAATTAGTGGTCAAGCTCAGGCCGGGAATCATTCCCCACTCCCTGGATTATCACCGCAAGGTTTTCAAGGGAATCAAGGAAGGCAAGGCCGACGAAGTTCGCAAGATAATGCGGGATCATATCGATAACATCGAAAACGAGATGAAACAAATTATCAAAAGCGGGGCCGGGCTAAAGGTCGAAGAACAAGAATGAACAATCTTTCTCCCCCATCTCTCCCCTCGACAATGAAGGCGGTGGTCCTCCTGGGCCCCAATCGCTTGGAAATGAGGCGCATCCCCGTACCCAGCCCCGGCCCGGACGACGTCCTTATCAGGGTCGAATCCTGCGCCATCTGCCGCTCCGACCTGGGCATGATGGAAAAACCCTTCCCCGGCCAAAGTCCTTACGGCGAGACCATCCTGGGCCACGAATACTCGGGCACCGTGGTCGCCCTGGGCGACACGGTGGACGAATTCGAAATAGGGGACAGGGTGACCGTGGAAGCCCACCTGGGCTGCGGCCGCTGCCGGAATTGCCGACTCGGCGACTACACATCCTGCCTCAACTACGGCAACAGGGCTAAAGGCCATCGTTGCAACGGCCATGTTACCCCCGGGGCCTATGCCCAATATGTGGTCAATCATATCAATACGGTCCATAAAATTCCCGATTCCCTGTCCTTCGACGAAGCCAGTCTGGTCACCAACCTGGGCTGTGTGCTCTACGGCATAGAAAACTTGGGCGGTTATATCGCCGGCGAACGGGTGCTGGTGATCGGCGCGGGCCCCCTGGGTCTGGCGGCCGCCGCGGCCGCCAATGCCTTAAGCGCCGACAAGGTGTATTTGAGCGACGTGCTGGCCGACAGGCTCGAGGTAGGGAAAAAAATCGGCGTACAGCGGACGATAGACGCTTCGGCGGAAGACCCCCTGGAGGTGATCCTGGACGATACCAAGGGTCTGGGCGTCAACTACGCGATCGAATCCTCGGGCACCCAGGCGGGATTGGATCTGGCCGTCAAGGCCACGTGCCGGAACGGGAAGATATTGATGCTCTCCATAGCCCACAAGCCCCTAAAGGTGGATCTCGAAAATCTCTCCCTCGACGATAAGGATATAATCACCAATCGGGGAGAAAGCAGGGCCAATGTCGCCCGGGCGGTGAGTCTCCTGGCTAAGGACAGGGTGGATCTAAGACCCCTGGTTACCCACGGCTTCCCCCTGGACGAGTACGAAACCGCCCTGGCGGTCTTCAGGGAGCGAAAGGGAGGGGCCGTCAAGGTCATACTCCATCCCCAGGAATAAAAGGCGCTCCGGAAAATCCTTATAAACAAAAAGCCCGGCCAGAGAGGCCGGGCTTTTTCGTCCAGATACGATACCCAATCGACTACAACTCTCCCGCATCGGCCAGGATATCGACCACCCAGCCCGCGGCCTTGCCTACCACGTTGGTGCACTTGTCCACGTAGGCGCCCTCGGCCATGTACTTGGCCTTGTCATCCTCGTCCCTCAGGTAGTAGGTGCGCCCGAAAAGCTTCCTATGAATGTGCTCGCAGGTGACCGAGCCGTACTCGTCGATGAATTTCTTGTGAAATTCGGCGGCGTAATTTCGAGCCTTGTAACGCTTTTTATCCGGATCGAAAAAAGCTTCCCTTTCCCTGCCGAAAAGGTAGCCCAGCATGAGCACCCCGCCCGAGTAAGCCCCACAATGTCCGTCCGCCTCCCCGGCGACACCTCCCGCCATGGTGGAAGCGGCCCTGAAGATCGCGTCGGTCCCGGGATTGCGCAGGTTCAGAGCTTCCTGGAGAGCGGCGAAGCAACACTGGGCGCAGCCCCTGTTATCCCGCTCGTACTCGAAACCCAAACGGCTCGCTTTCGCCTTGATTTCGTCCCTATCCTTGGCCATATGAAAAAACTCCTTAATTAACGGTGCCATAAAGGGCCGCCTTAAGCCTGGGTCGTGGACCCAGGCTTAAGGCGGCCCGAGGCGACTTGCGTTCGTTTAACCCTTTAGTACGCCGCGCTCTTTACGCCCATAAGCCCTGTGGGCTTCACCAGAATGACAATAAACATCGCAATGAAGGGCGCCACGTAGGCCAGGGGACCCCAGATCGTGCCGCCCACGCTTATCACCTGACCGATAAGGATCGCCGAAAGGGCGGTGCCTTTGATCGAGCCCAGACCTCCCACTATGACGGTGATAAAGGCCAAGAGCAGCATATCGAAGCCCATGTAAGGGCCGACCATGATAAGCGGCGCGTTGAGCGCCCCGCCCAGGCCGGCGAAGGCCGAGGCCACCACGAAGGTACCGGTGAAAATCTTGTTGATGTTGATACCCAGAGCCTGGACGTTGTCCCTGTTTTCCACGCCGGCCTGTATGGCCCTTCCCACGATCGTTTTATTGAGCATGGTCTGGATGAGAATGTAGGCCACGATCGCCGTGGCGATCACCAAGAGCCTATAAAGGGGAATATTGGCCCCCAGAAGCTTGACGATCACCGTGGTGGGCGAGGACACGGGTTTGGGCTGCAGGCCCCACACCATCTGGATAACGCCGATACCCACCAGGAAGGAAGAGTAGGTCGCCACCATGGTGAACATCATCTTCCTGTGATAGAGCCTTCTGAGCAGCTGGGTCTCCACCAGAAGGCCCAGGGCGGCGCCGATAAGCATGGCCACCACGGCGCCCAGAATAAAACTCCCTGTCTGGGATACCACCACATAGGTGGCATAGGCGCCGAACGAATAATAAAGCATGGCTTCCATGTTGACCACGCGCATGAGCCCGTAGCCTATGGAGAGGGCGAGGGAAACCAAAAAGAGTATCGCCCCGGAGCTGAAGCCGTATAATACCGCGGTAATCCACTTGTCCATATATCTCACCTCGCCTTTGTGGCCTGCGCGCCGCTTTTGAATCGACCCTTGATCCAGGCTCCCGTGTTGAGGAAGAAGCCCCAGATGCCTTCGTTGAACCTGAACAGAATCAGCATGGTGATTATGCCCACGACGAATTCCCATCGGGACACGAAATTACTGACGATGTCCTTGATGCCCAGGAAGCCCAGGGTTCCGAAGAGTGGTCCGTAGAGCGAGCCAACGCCGCCTAAGAGGGTGGCCACCACTACTTCGATGGCCCTGGAGTTCTCGCCCATGTTTGGATTGACGAATCCAAAGTTGATGGCGAACAGCGAACCCGCGAAGGAAGCCATCACCGTGGCGAGCATGAACCCAACCACCTTTATCCTGAAGGGATTATAACCCAGGAACTGGAGTTTTTCCTCGTTGGACTGAATAGTCCTGAACGCGTTGCCCAGGGCCGACCGGTGCAATTGCCTGTATAAAAGCAATACGATCAGAAGTATGGCCATGATGAAGAAGAAAAAGTTCTTGGGAAAACGTATGTCCAACAGTGGCGTCGCCAGCATTCTGGAACGATACCACAGGCCATCGTCGCCCCTGGTCACCCCGATCAGGAGTCGCTGGAACATGAAGAGCCCCATGGCGCAGAGCGCCGCGTTGATAAGGGTGAAATAAGAGCTTTTCAACCTCATGAAGATAGCGCCGAAGACCCCGCCTATGATGAGGCCGGTAAGGATGGCGAGGGCGATGGCCACCAGGGGATTTCGCCCCACGTAAGCCAGATACAAGGCGGCGGTGTAGGCGCCGCTGGAGAGGTAGAAGGGTTGTCCGAAGGAAATGAACCCCATGTATCCCATGAGAATGTTATTGCCCATGGCGAAGATGGAAAAGGTGGCCACTTCCACCAGAAAGGTCATCTTGTTGGGAAATAAAAATCGCGCAACGATGAGAAGACCCACGAAAAGAAAGGGGAACACCAGACTCAAACCCCTTCTGTGCGGAGCCATCGTATCGGCTCTTATCTGAAGATTTTTCGCTTTGCTCATAGGTACCTCTCGAACGCCAGGTTACAGATCTCGTTCCTGTCGGTTGTCTCGGCCACGATTTTGCCCTCTTTCATGGAATACACCCTATCGGCCACCCTGGCCACGAGAGGCAGGTTTTGCTCGACTATGAATAGGGTCGTCTTCTTCTTGAGCTGCTGGAATATCGAGGCCAAATCTTCGATCACATGGGGAGCCAAGCCTTCGGTCGGCTCATCCATGAGCACCAGCGGGGGATTCCCCAACAGCGCCATGGCCATGAGGAGCATTTGCCGCTCTCCGCCGGAGAGCGCTTCCGCCTTCCTGTCCATGAGAATTCTCAATTTGGGGAAGAAAGGCAGTACTTCCTCCAGATCGTAGTCCTTGGTCGCGTAGGAGGAAAGTTCGAAATTCTGTCGGACCGTGAGAGACCTGAAGACCGTCTTATCCTGGTGGATATACTTAATGCCTTTCTGGGCCACCTTAAAGGCTTCCAGCGCGCTTATATCCTCGCCGTTGAAGCTCACCTTTCCGGTCATTTTGGGCAAAAAGCCCGATATCGTCCTGAAGAGCGTGGTCTTTCCGGCGCCGTTTCTCCCGGCGAGCATCACGATCTCTCCCTGGTTAACGTTGAGCGATACATCAAAGACCACTTTGAGCTGTCCGTAACCGACGTCCAGATGCTCGACCTTCAAAAGCTCCTTCTTGGGCGCGTCGGCCTTCTCCGAAGCGTTCCCATCCACCGACACATTGCCCTTGAGGATGTTTTGAATATTCGCCTGGGCCTCTTCGTTTTCCTCGCAGCTGATTTTCCAGTAGCTTTCACGCACCGCGGGATCGTTCATCGTCGCCTCGAAAGGCCCGACCGCGATCAACTTTCCGTCGTGCATGACGGCCAATTTGTCGACGATGCCGCCCAACTTCGAAACCTTGTGCTCGACCAGGATGATAGTCTTCTTGTGCTGGATTCTCTGCATAATACCAAGAATCTCGTCGATTTCCTGGTCTCCGATACCCGCGAAGGGCTCGTCCAATATGAGCACATCCGGATCGGCGATCCAGGACATGGCTATTTCCAGCTTTTTCTTCAATCCAAGGGAAAGGTTGCCCACCTGGGTTTCCCGTATCGAAACGATATCGAAAAGCGCAAGCGTTTCATCTACGACCTTGGCGATTTCTTTCGATTTGTAGAAGTTGACGAAAAACATGTTCGCCGGCATGGCGCTCTTTTCCTTCTTTCGATAATAGGAAAGCGCCATGTTCTCGAACACCGTCAGGTTGTCGAATACCTGGACTATCTGAAACGTCCTTAAGACCCCCGAGGCGACCCTGGCTTCGGGCTTCTGATTGGTGACATCCTTGCCTCGAAAAAACACGCGACCTTCTTCGGGGATGTAGAGTCCGGTAAGGATATTGAGAAAAGTTGTTTTGCCCGCACCATTGGGGCCGATTATCGCCACGGTTTCGTTTTCCTCGACATCGAGATCGACCCCGGCGACGGCTTTGAAGGCCGCGAATTGCTTCACCACACCCTTGGTGCTAATGATTGTTCCCATGATCTTGTATCCCTTTTACACGGCGAGTCCGGGGCAAGCCCCGGACTCGCCGTTCTTAGAAACGTTTGGATCTTAGAAGTTAAAAACCTTAGTACCCAAGCGACTTGAGCGACGGGAGAGCTTCCTCGCCGCCGAAGGCCTTCTCGACCTTGTACAGATCCCACATGTTGGTACCGCTGGCCTTGCCGGACACCAGGTAGGCGAGATACTGATTCACAAGCTGGTGATCCTCGCGGAAATAGGATTCTCCCTTGAGAGTCTGGAATTTTCCGGTCGCGAGAACCTTGGAAACCTTATCCACATCGAAGGAACCGGCTTTCTCCACCGCCTCGAACATGATCGTGGCGGCCATGTAGGCCAGGGTGGTATAGGCATCGGGCGGCTCGCCGCCGAACATTTTTATATGCCCTTCGGCATACTTTCTCGTCTTCTCCACCAACGCCTGATCTTTCACGCCGCCTTCCACATCATAGTAGTGGAAGGTCACGGAAGGGATCTGGGCCAGGGTGGCTCTGGGGATCGTCACCGCGACATAGTTCATGGTCCAGGAATTGAAGACCGTGGTCACGTTCATGAGCCCCATGTCGTAGGCCTGCTTGTACAGGGCGATGGCGTCGCCGCCGGTCTGGACGGTCACGACGACGTCCGGCTTGAGCTGGATAGCCTTGTTGATGGCCGAGGAGAAATCGACGTTGCCCAGGGGATACTCGGCAAAACCGACCACCTCGCCGCCGACCTTGGTCAGGGCAGCTTTCAGGCCGTCATAGATCGTATTGCCCCAGGAATCGGAGCGGGAGAGGAAGAAAATCTTCTTCTTGCCCAGCCCCTCGACGACGGACTGACCGGCGATGTAGCCGATACTCCAGGGGGTGAAGGCGACCGAGAAGGATCCGGGGGCCGGGTTGCCCTTCTTGAAGGAATCGATGGCGGGCACGCAGGCGGAGATCATGGGCATCGGCTTGAGCTTGGATTCCTCGTTCAGGGCCGCGGCCATGGGATTCCAGCAACTTCCGGTAAATCCGTTGATACCCGCTTCCACCAACTCGCGATAGCGGCGGATGCCTACATCGAGCTTGGCTTCGTCATCCTTTATGATGAGCTTGACGGGGACTTTCCCCCACGGCATGTTAAGACCGCCGCGCTCATTGATCTCGGCGACCGCGAGCAAGGTTCCCTTGCGCTGGGTCTCGGCCAGAGGCGCGAACGCGCCGCTCAACGAGGTCATGAAGCCGAGCTTGAACTCTTTTGGATTGGGTGCCGCTCCGGCCTGGAATACCATGGCCAGAACGAGGACCAATGTTGCTACAAAGAATACACTTCTTTTCATCAACAAGCCTCCTGGGACAGATTTGTCCTACATTTATACTGTCCTATACATATTCAAATTTGTCAACTTTTTTTTAACGGCTTTTACGTAATTTCCCGAACTGGCGCTTTCAAATGGCTTAAAATATTTCCTGAGCACCAGGCATGCAGGTTCTACTATATAACGAAGGAATCGTAATTTCTTGACTTGACAAATTGCGGGAATGGGGCTTATCCTGATTACGGTAGGACAATATGACGGTTCTACAATAACGACTATAAAAAGGAAGTCCCCTCTTGTTCAGGATACTGCTTTCGGAACCCATCGAGGCCGCCGGGATGGCCGCCCTACAGGGCAAGGCCGAGGTAGTCATTAGCCCCGATCCTTCAAACGAAACCGTGGGCCGTCTCCTGCGGGACGCCGACGCCCTTATCTTGCGCACCGCCACCAAAGTCACCCGGGCTATGATCGCCGCCTCCCCCCGGCTCAAGGTTATTTCCCGCACCGGCGGCGGGCTCAATAACGTGGATATCGATGCCGCCACCGAATACGGCGTCGTGGTCGCGGGCGTAAAAGGCCCGCAGGACCGCTACGTGGCCGAGCACGCGATCGCCCTGATCATGGCCCTCTCCAAGCAACTTCCTTATCTGGACGCCCAGACGAGAAAAGGGAATTTCAAGTCCCGTTTCGAGTATAAACCCATGGGGGTCGAAGGCAAGACCCTCGGCCTCGTGGGCTTCGGCAGAATCGGAAAAATCGTAGCCACCGTCGCCCAAGTCCTGGGCATGGAAGTCCTGGCCTACGATCCCTATCTGAAGCCCGAACAACTTCAGGGCAGCGGGATACGGCTGGTGGAGACCCCCGAAGCCCTTCTCAAAGTCGCCGATTTCGTCTCCCTCCATGTGCCCTCCACTCCGGAAACCGAAAAGTTCATCAACGCGAAGCGTCTGGCCCTGATGAAGCCCGGCGCCTTCCTTATTAATACCGCCCGGGGCGAAATCGTGGACGAGGGAGCCCTGGTCGAAGCACTTAAATCCGGGCGGCTCGCCGGCGCCGGACTCGATGTGCTCGCCCAGGAGCCCCCCGACCCGAACTCGCCCTTGATGGGCATGCAATCGGTTATTCTGAGCCCACACACCGCGGGGCTCACCCGGGAGGGAGTGGCTCTCCTGGCCAAGGGCGCGGCGGAAAACGCCCTGGCGGTGCTGGAAAGCAAGGCTCCCAGTTTCAGCGGAAACTGGGACGAGTTAAAGGGTAGGATCGGCCGTTAGGTCGTATTAAATAGTCTTTCAAAGAGATTTTTTTAGAAGGAGAAGCAGTATGGCACAAGAAATGTGGACCTACGCGATGGAAGAGATGTCCTATCCGGACGTCAAAGAAATTCTCAAGAGCGTGGACACCGTAATCATCCCCATCGGTTCCCAAGAAAAACACGGACCGCACATCCCCCTGGCCACCGACGCCTGGGTGACGATCGAGGTCTGCTCAAGGGCCGCCAAGAAGGCTAAGATGCCCTTCACCCCCCTGATGCCCTTCGGGTATTCCCCCCACCACATGGGCAAGTGCAACGACGGCGTGGGCACCATCACCCTCACCGGCAACACCCTCAAGCGCGTTGTCTACGAGATCGGCCGCTCGCTCATCTACCATGGTTTCAGCAAGCTCATCTTCGTCAGCCATCACGCCTCCAACCAGAAGGTCATCGACGAGCCGCTGCGCAGGCTGGCCTATGAAACCGGCTGCTTCTGCTGCTGGTTCCTCACCCCCACCGAGCGCAAAGACGAACTCGTGAGGGATTTCATGGTCGAGCACCCCGCCTGGCACTCCGGCGAGATGGAAACCTCCACCAGCCTGGCCCACAACGAGAAATGCGTCCACATGGAACGCGCCCACGCCCACAAGGCCCACGCGCCCAAGTGGATGGGCCCCGCCTTCGATAAGTACGACGGCGTTCCCACCGTCATCTTCCAGGGCGCCGAAAGCGCCTGGGTTCCCATGGAGCACCACGAGTACGTCGAGGAAGCCACCATCGGCGATCCCTTCCTCGGTTCCAAGGAAAAGGGCGAGAAGTACTTCGAAGTCGCCTCCCAGCACCTGGCCGACTTCGCCAAGGAAATTCAGAAGATCGATATCAAGATTCCCTACGAGAAGCGCGACTATCCCACAAGGACCATGGACTAAGCTAACGCGTCCCTAGGGTTACGATCGGCCAGAAGATACCATTCTTCTGGCCGTTTTTTTCGAATATGGCGTGGATTTTAAAAAACGGACGGATTTTTTAAAATCCACCTATGGATTGCGTATGTTTCGCCTGTTTTCATGCCGATAGCATGAAAACAGGCGAAACTGCGAAGCCGATTTCAAAGGCTGACAGGCTTTTGAGATCGGCTCGATATAAACAATAGTGCCAGGAGGTCCTATGATCCGCAACAAGTACATGGTGCTCGGCATGACCTTCATGTCCCTGGGGCTGCTCGGGGCCCTCATATCGGCCATCGGCGCCAGTCTGCCGCCAATTCAGAAATTCTTCGGCGTGGACATCAGCGAGGTTGGTTCGGTAACCACCTATTATCAGCTAAGCTACGCGTTTTTTTGCTTTTTCGGCGGATTGCTCACCGACTTCTTCGGTAAAAACCGGGTTCTCGCCCTAGGGGGATTCCTCTACGGCATCTGCACCCTTGCCCTGGGCATGTTCGGCGACTTTTCCTCCACCCTTGTCCTCTTCACCGTCATCGGCATAGGGGGCGGCCTTTTTTTCATCGGCGCCAACACCATGATCGTCCAGCTTTTCCCCGACCAGCGGGGCAAATATCTCAACCTCCTCCACCTGTGTTTCGCCGTAGGCTCGGTGATCGCCTCTCTCATGGTGAGCGGCTTTGTCTCCGCGGGATTCAAGTGGAACCGGGTATTTCAGATTTTGGGCTCCCTGGCCCTCACGGTCGGAATTCTCTTTATCTTCACCAAGGCCGGCTCCCCCTCCTCCACTCCCGGCCCCGGTCTGTTCAAGGGGCTTTTGGCCAAATACAAGCAGATGTTCGGCAACAAGCTGTTTCTGTCCGTTCTTATTTCCAATACCCTGGCCATAGGAGCCCAGTTCGGTACCATCTACCTGCTGGTGCTTTTTTTGAGCACCGTGCGCGGCCTGCCCGTACCCTCAGCCAGTCTGGTGCTGGCGATTTTCTTCGTGCTCCAGGGGACGGGGCGTATCATCGTCAGCTCCCTGATTTCCAAGATACGTATTACGACCATCGTTTCGTTCCTGCTGGCCTTTCTTTTCGTCGCCCTAGCCGGCGGATGGATTACCCGGGGCTTGCTTTCGGTGATCCTTCTCGCCCTCACGGGCCTCGCCTGTTCCGGTCTCATGCCCAGCCTCATCGCTTTAGCCAGCCATCTGTTACCTAAGGAGGTGACCGGCCTGGCCTTGGGCATACTTTCCATGCTGGGAGCCCTGGGCGGAATGGGGATTACGAAACTAGTCACCCGGCTGGCCGGCACGATCGGCCTGGAGAAAGCTTTTCTCGCATTGATCGCCCTCTCCCTGGCCGCCCTGCTTTATTTCCTGGCGACCCGGAAAACCTTCGCCGCCGCTGAGCGCCACAAGGGTTAATCAGCTCCTCGAAGCTTCCGGGAGGCTGGACCCACCAAAAGGCTGATCCTGTGGGGAGCTTCAATCCGAAGGGCTGTTCACATCACCTTGATCACAATCCTGCCCAGGGTTTTTCCCTGGGCCACGGCGGCCAAACCTTCGTTGGTCTTACCGAAGGGCAATACGGTGGAGACCACCGGTTTGAGCTTGCCGGCCTCGGTGAGGGCGATCAGTTCCACCAGATCCTGCTTCGTGGCCGCCCTGGTACCGCAAATCTTCCATTCGTTGTAATGCATGTCCTTGGTGTTCACCGTAATGGGATTGGGCGGATCGTAGCCCATGATCACCAGGGTACCGCCCGGCTTAAGGCAATAGAGGGACCAGGATACGGTACTCTGACGTCCCACTCCTTCGAGAACCACATCCACGCCCCTGCCTTCGGTCCAGTCCAGAACAGCCTTTTTGGGATCCACCTCGGCGCTGTTCACCAGGAGGTCGGCGCCGAAACGGCCCGCGGCTTCCAGCGCGTCCTTTTTGACATCGGTCACCACCACCCGGACTCCGGCCAGCTTGGCCAGCTGCACCGCATGCAAACCCAAGCCTCCCGCTCCCACGATGAGGACCGATTGGCCCTCTTTCAAAGGCGCTATGCTTTTCAAGGCGTGATACGGCGTCGCCACCGCATCGGTGAGCACCGCCATCTCCTCGAGCTTGGATTCGGGCGATACTTTGCAGAAATTATACGCGGGCAGCTTCACGTATTCCGCGAAGCCTCCCGGCAGCTCGAATCCGAGGCGCCGAAGATTGTAGCAAATATTCTCCCTGCCGGTGCGGCAGAGTTCGCAGTCGTGGCAGGTGGTGTAGAGATAGACTATACCCCTGTCGCCCACCGAAAGCCCTTTCACCTCTTCGCCGAGCGCGACGATTTCCCCGGCGATCTCATGGCCGGGGGTATGGGGCAGGTGGATGATACCCGGGAGCTTGCCTCCGACGATCTTCAAATCGGTCCCGCAGATACCGCAGTAATGTACCTTCACCAGCACCTCCAGGGGGCCCGGGGAAGGAACCGGCAGATCTTCCATCACAAGGTCTTCGTTATAGGCCTTCAATACCAGTGCTTTCATACTTTGGAATGGTATCACGGTCTTTTGTTGTTGAACAGTCCTACAATTATATTCATTTGCCGACTGATATCTTTGCTTGACAAGCATCATATGTCTTGTATAATTGTAGAACAATCCGAGTTTGTCTTTTTCCGAGTAAACAATTGGGAGGATATGATGAATTTGCCTGAAAAAATGAAGGCCCTGGTTTTGATGGGTCCGGACCATCAAGAATTGAAGATGGTTCCAGTTCCCAAGCCCGGCCCCCAGGAAGTGCTTATCCAGGTTGAATCCTGCGCCGTTTGCAGCACCGATGTCGCTCTTATCCACAAAGCCTTCCCCGGACAGCCTCCCTACGGTGTCCACATCACCGGTCACGAATACTCCGGCATTGTCGTCGCCCTGGGCGATACGGTGGACGAATTCGCCATCGGCGACAGGGTGGCGGTAGAAGCCCACAACGGCTGCGGCCGTTGCAGGAACTGCCGCCTGGGCGATTACACCTCCTGCCTCAACTATGGCAACACCAAGAAAGGCCACAGGGCCAACGGATTCACAACCCCCGGCGGCAACGCCCAGTATGTGGTCAATCACATAAATACCGTCCATAAAATTCCCGATCATATATCCTTCGACGTCGCTTCCCTGGTGACCAACCTGGGCTGCGCCCTCTATGGCTACGAAACCATGGGCGGCTACATCGCAGGTCAAAACGTCCTGGTCATCGGCCCCGGCCCCCTGGGCATGGCATCGGTGGCGGCCGCCAAGGCCCTGGGCGCCAACCGCATCTTCCTCTCCGGCACCAGGGCTTCCCGTCTGGCGGTGGGCAAGGCGCTGGGCGCCGACAGGCTCATCGCCACCGCCGAGGAGGACCCTTACGAGGTTGTCATGAGGGAAACCAACGGCATCGGCCTGGATTATGTGATCGAAGTCTCGGGCTCCAAGGCCGGCCTCGACCTGGCCATCAAGGCCCTCAAGCGCAACGGCAAGATGCTCCTTTTGGGCATCCCCCACGAGCCGGTTCCCATCGATCTTGAAGACATGTCCCTGAACGACAAGGATATATTCGCGATCCGCGGCGAGAGCAGAGCCAATGTGGCGCGAGCCGTTTCCCTCCTGGCCAACGGCAAGGTAAACCTCGCTCCCCTGGTAACCCACAGCTTCCCTATCACTAAGTTCGAGGAAGCTTACAGAACCTTCAACCAACGCATCGACGGCGCCCTGAAGGTCATAATCAAACCCCAGCAGGAATAGGCAAGACGATGGCCGACACTTCAAAAAAGACCATCCTCCTCATCGCCACCTTGGACACCAAGGCGGCGGAGGCCCGCTTTCTGAAGGAAAGCGTCGAATCCCAGGGCTGCGCCGTCATGGTGATGAACCCCGGCATTCTCGCGGCTCCGCCCTACAAGCCTGACGTTGATAATGTGGAGCTGGCCGCCGCGGCCGGCGAAGACCTCAAGGTTCTCCTGGCCTCCAAAGACAAGGGGCGCTGCATCGCCGCCATGATGGCCGGTTGCGCGGTCCTCACCCGCAAGCTCTACGACGAAGGGAAAATCCAGGGCGTGGTCAGCATCGGCGGCGATCAGGGTACCAACATCGGCACCACGGCCATGCGCGCCCTTCCCTTCGGTGTGCCCAAATTCATGGTTTCCACCGTGGCCACCGGCAGGGCCAAGTTCGGCGAATACACCAAGACCAAGGACATCATCATCATGCACTCCGTGGCGGACATCGCCGGCCTCAACAGGGTAACCCGGAGCGTCATGTGGAAGGCCGCCGTCTCCATCGCCGCCATGGTCAAGAGCGACGAAGCCTCGGTGGTCAACCTCCGGGGCAGAATCCCCGTGGCCATGTCCATGCTCGGCACCACTACCCAGGGCGCCATGCGCGCCATCGCCACCCTGGAATCCAAAGGCTACGAAGTCGTCGCCTTCCATCAGAACGGTACCGGCGGCATAGCCATGGAAGACATGATCCGGGAAGGCGCTTTCAAGGGCGTGCTCGATCTCAATACCCACGAAATCGGCGACAGGGTGGTCCAGGGCCTCCACGGCGCCATAGCCGACTACCGCCTGGAATCGGCGGGAGCCATGGGCCTGCCCCAGGTCGTAGCCCCGGGAAGCGCTTACTACACCGTCCAGGGCCCTGTGGACGAGCTGCCGCCCGACATGCGGGGAAGGAAGCTCATCGTCCACAACCCGCACCATACCCTGGTGCGGCTCAACGACCAGGAACTGGCCGAAACCGGAAGGCTCACCGCCCGTAAGCTCAACGCCGCCAAGGGCCCTGTGCACCTCTTCCTCCCCCTGAGGGGCATGGCATATCCCGACAGCGAAGGCCTGGGACATTGGGATCCCGAATCCGACCGGGCTTTCTACAAAGTTATCAAGGACAACCTGGACTCCCGAATCCCGGTTACCGAAATCGACGCCCACATCAACGACCCGGAATTCATAGATCCGGTGGTGGAGAAATTCCTTTCCTTCATGGAAGGAAGGGTATAAAATAAGAGGAAATACGATGAAAAGACTTCAAGACAGAGTGGCGATAATCACCGGTTCCGCCCGGGGCTTCGGCTTTGCCATCGCCGAAGGACTGGCCGAGGAAGGAGCCAAGGTTGTGCTCACCGACGTATTCCAGGAAGGCCTGGACGAGGCGGTGAAAACCCTCAAGGGCAAGGGTCACCAGGCCATGGGCCTCAAGGTCGACGTGACCAATAAATCCCAGGTGCAAGCCTTGGCGAAAACGGTCAAGGATTCCTGGGGCGGTATCGATATCTTGGTGAACTGCGCCGGCGGCGGCCTGGGCACTCCCTTCGGGCTGCAGGAGATCGAAGAAAAACACTGGGACCTGGTGGTGGACGTCAACCTCAAGGGCACCTTCTTCTGCTGCCAGGCGGTCATTCCCGTCATGGCCGAAAAGAAAAAGGGGGCCATCGTCAACATCTCGGCCCTGGCCGCCCATTACAGAGCCACTATGGCCGGCGTCCAGTACACCGCCGCCAAGGCCGGCGTCGAGGGCTTGACCCGCCAGCTGGCCTACGACTTCGGCCCCGACAACATCAGGATCAACGCCGTGGCCCCCACCGTCACCCTCACCGGCGACCGCACCAAGGGGCTCTGGGAAGACAAAACCGCGGAAGAACGGGCCAAGACCGTGGCCAACATCCCCTTGAGACGTCTTTCCGAGCCCAGGGAAGTGGTGGCCGCCGTCATCTTCCTGGCCTCCGACGAAGCCAGCTATATCACCGGCATTACCCTCGACGTTGTGGGCGGCCGGTACCTGCGATAAGATCGAAATCAAGATCGCGAGCCGGGCGGTCGAAGATAGATTTCGAGCGCCCGGCAGGCGGCCTGAAAAATCGGCTACCGGCGCCATAGCGAGGGGCCGGCGGCCTCGGCGCGAGCAAAAGGAGGAACGGCTGTGAAAAAAAAACTCATGATCCACGACTTCTACAAGATGAAGAAGGAAGGGAAAAAGGTAACCTGGCTCACCGCCTATGATTATCCCACCGCCACCTTCGCCGAGGCCGCCGGCCTGGACATGCTCCTGGTGGGCGACTCCCTGGGCATGTGCGTCTACGGCTATCCCGGCACCGTCCCGGTCACCATGGACCAGTGCATAGTCCACTCCGAGGCGGTGCGCCGGGGTGCCCCCAACACCTTCGTCATCGGCGACATGCCCTTCTTAAGCTACCAGGTATCCGACGCCGACGCGGTGATCAACGCCGGCCGCTTCATGAAGGAAGCGGGGGTGGACGCGGTAAAGCTCGAAGGCGGCAAGCGCGTCGCCGGCCGCATCCGCGCCCTGGTGGACGCCGGCATCCTGGTCTGCGGTCACATCGGCCTCACCCCCCAGAGCTCCGGCCAGCTGGGCGGACATAAAGCCCAGGGGCGCACCGTCGAATCGGCCCGCCTGGTTATCGAAGACGCCTTGGCCGTCCAGGAAGCCGGGGCCCAGCTCATCCTCCTGGAAGCCATTCCCCCCGAAGTGGCGGGATTCGTCGCCAAAAAGCTCAGCATCCCCGTGTACAGCATCGGCGCCGGCCCCGAATGCGACGGTCAGCTTCTGATCATCGCCGACCTCATCGGCCAGTTCCAGGCCTTCTCGCCCAAGTTCGTCAAGAAATACGCCGACGTGGCCACGGTGGTCACCGACGCCATGAAAGCCTACGTGGCCGACGTTCAGGCCGGCGCCTTCCCTGCCGACGAACATTGCTATCACATGATCGAAGGCGAAAAAGAAAAGTTCGAAGCCTTGGTCAAGGATTACGACTAATCCGAGGGCGGCCCGCACATAGGTCGCCCTTGTTCCATCAGCACTCAGCCGGTCCCGGCAAAGGTCCCTGGGGCCAGAAACCAGGCCGGAAACCACATAAGGAGCATATATGGTTTTTCAGAACAGCATGAAGCGCGCCCTCAAGGAGGGAAAGACAGTCTACGGCCCCATGATCTCCGAAATCAGGAGCCCCGGCATGGCCACCTTCTTCGCCAACGCCGGCTTCGACTTTTTCTTTCTCGACACCGAGCACTCCTGCTTCGATCTCCAGACCGTGAGCGACTATGTCATGGCCGCCAGGGCCTCCAACATCCCCATCATCGTGCGCCCCCCCACCCGGGAATCCCACGAAGCCCTCTCCCGCCCCCTGGACATCGGCGCCTCCGGCCTCCTCATTCCCCAGGTCCAGTGCAAGAAGGACGTGGAGAACATCGTAGCCTGGACCCGCTACATGCCCCTGGGCGACCGCGGCATGGCCCTGGAGCGCCAGCACACCCACTTCGATCCCGGCGTCGCCTCCGAGACCATGGCCAAGCTCAACGAGGAAGTCCTCATAGCCGTCCAGATCGAATCCAGGGACGCCATCGAAAACCTGGACGAAATCCTCTCGGTGCCCGGCATCGACGTGGCCTTCGTAGGCCCCTCCGACCTCTCCGCCTCCCTGGGCAAACCCGGCAAGGCCACCGATCCGGTGGTCGAAGCGGCCATCCAGAAGGTCATCGATGTATCCGGCAAATACAACATCGTTCCGGGTATCCATCTTTCCAATATCGATCAGGTCAGGAAATGGAAAGACCGGGGCATGCGCATGCTCGGTTACGGGACCGATATCAAGTTCATCCAGCAGGTCTGCAAGCAGGCCGTCCAGGATCTCAAGGCCCTCGGTTAAATAGCCCACCGTTTCGGGGAGGATGCTTCATGAGCGGCATCGCGGCAAATCTCAAGCCGGAATATTTCAAGGTGAAGGATTTTCGCCTCGCGTCGGGCGGAATCCTCCCCGAAATGGTAGTCGAGTACATTACCCTGGGCAACCCGAAGCGGAACGCCCGGGGCGGAATCGAGAACGCCGTGCTCTGGTGCCACGGATGGAGCGGTTCCTGTATCCAAGGCCCCACCCTCTACGGCAAGGCCTTCGGCCCCGGCCGTCCCCTCGACCCCGAACGTTATTACATAATCTGCCCTTCGGCCCTGGGTTCTCCCGGGTCCTCCAGCCCTTTTAGCTCGGGCCTAGGCCCTGATTTCCCGCGTTATACAATTGCCGACATGGTCCGGGCCCAATACCTTCTGCTGACCCGCCACCTGGGAGTAGGACGCCTCAAAGGCGTCGCCGGAGGTTCCATGGGCGGACACCAGACCCTTCAGTGGATCTGCGACTACCCCGATTTTATGGATTGGGCCATTCCCATCGCCACAGGACCTTCCAGCACCGGCCGGGTAGTGGGCATCTGGGGACTCATGTCCGAGACCATCAAGGCCGATCCCGCGTACCGTGGCGGATATTATACGGAACAGCCCAAGGACGCCCTCCGCCGGGCCTTTATGGGTACCTATCTCTGGTACTTCGCCCCCGCCTACTATCAGCTTGAGTACCGAAGCCCCGAGGCCGTGATGAAAGGCCTGGAAGACGCGGGTATGGGCAACGCCACGGCCGACGCCAACGATGTCGTCTGGCGCAACGACGCAATGATATCGTTCAACGTGGAAAACAAGCTGCGCGCGGTAAA
>LVBN01000096.1 GCA_001603165.1 Spirochaetales bacterium Spiro_12 | reverse complement strand
GAGCAGGGGCGCGGTGCTGGATGAAATCGACAACTACATAGGCAAGAACATCGACGCGGTCAAGCTGGAACTTTTGAGCCTTTTTTCCTCAACCCAGGCTCTGGTAAGCATTCGGGAACCGCCGGTATATCGTTTCGATGACGCCGAACCCGGCACGATTCTGGAGCAGAGTCCTCCGGCGGGCGAGCAGATATCCGGACCTACCGTGTTGGAACTGGTGGTCAGCAAAGGCCCCGAGAGCGCCAAAAAAAAAGTACCGGTTTACCTGGGTTTGAGCATGGCCGAGGCGATAGCCCAGATGGAGAAATCATCTTTCACGGTGGATTTTTCGATGCGTCAGCCCAAGCAGGGCGAAAAACCCGGTATCGTTGTGGAACAGCAACCAAAGGCTGGCGTCACCGCCCAGGTCAAGGATAGAATTCAACTGGTGCTCAGCGCCCCCGAGGCAAGCCCCGGCCTGGTCCACGGGGTTTTCATGTATACCCTTCCGGAATATCCCTATCCTGTGCCTGTCAAGATCGAAGCCCTCAAGTCCGGCGGACAACGCCAACTTATCGCCTCGATGAAACATCCGGGAGGGGGCTTAAGCATTCCCTTCTCGCTTCCCGAGGGTAGTACCTTGATACTCTCCGCGCTGGACAAGGAAATTTCCCGAACGGGGGTTAAGCGCTAATGAACCAGGAAATCGGAAACAGGGAACTGCCCATCGAGATTGTACACCTCTATGTCTATGACATCGGGAGGGCGGTCGATCTCAAGAAAGCCGCTTCCCTTATTCCGGCCTATCCTGACATAGGGTTCGGGAAGCGTCGCGATACCCCGGCTTCCCTCAAGCTGCCCAAACCCCTCATCCTCACCCTCAACAGCGACGAATGCGATTCCAGCCGCTTCGAAAAGTTCAGCGCCGTGGCAAAGATCTACGACGACGGCGCCCTCACGCTGGTCGTGCGCTACAGAACCCACTCCAGCTTTGAAAAGCTCGCTTCCATGAGCAACCTTCCCCTGAGGGATACCAATAGCCCCGCCTGTATAGAAGATTTCGCCGACTCCTCTTTTCGTATGGTCGTCGACGCCATCAAGGCTTCGGTGTCCGGTCCCAAGGGCGCCGAAGGATACGACCGGGAAGCCTATACGGCTTTTTGCCTCCTGGAATGCCCCGGCGAAAATCCCGAGGCCTTTCTGGATGCCAATCGCGAAGTCGCCGCCGCCTTGCTCGCCGGCGAGGAGCCGGGCATACTGCACTCCAGCCAGGTAAAGCAGATCCTGGCCAAGCCGGTGAGCTATCGCAAGAACGACATCGCCGTCTTCGACATGGACCGCTGCATTATAATCGATCCTGCCAGGGATTATGAGGACCTGCTGATCATCGCCGAGCACGCCAACTACCGCCTCATCGAGCTCAGGGCTTTGGACGGACTGTTGGATACCTGGCTGGACGAGGCCGAGAAGGACCTGCGGAAAATCTACCTGAGCGGAGGAGAGTCGCATTTTGGACAGCGGGCGGTGAAAATGAAGCTCGCCCGCCTGCAAGCCCTGCGGTTCGACGCGCTCTTCACCCTGGAAAACCTCGACAACTCCTCAAA
>LVBN01000095.1 GCA_001603165.1 Spirochaetales bacterium Spiro_12 | reverse complement strand
AATCAGATGTTCTCCGTGGCCTTCGATCAGCTGGAGAACAGTTGGTCCTACTGGCATTTCGACCAGATGGGCACGATGGACCAGATCCTGGCCCAGGCGATCGACCAGTTCGAGCGCAGGGTGGCGACGCCGAAGGCCGCCCTTGAGAAGGCGGCCGCCGATTTGCAGGCCGAGATCGACGACTGAGTGTCTGTGATCAGCGGCGCCGGCGACGGCGCCGCTTTTTCTGCGATGGAGGCGACGATGGCAAATAAATATTCATTTTCGACGGCGGCGCTCTTCCCGAGAAGCGCCGCCGAGAGTCTGAGGCTGATCGCCGGCGCGGGCTTCTCCCACGCCGAGCTGATGCCCCAGTGCTTCGCCGAGGCCGAGGAGCGGTTCGCCTCCCGGGCCGAGAAGTGTGGCATCCATGTCGCCTCGATCCACTACCCTCTGGCGATGTTCCCGATGCTCTACAATGCCGGCGAGAGCATGGTCGGCGAGGCCAGGCGCTTCGGCGAGGGGCTGGTGCGCCTATGCCGCGCGCTGGACGCTAAGGTCCTGGTGATTCACCCGCATGAGCCTGCCAAGGATCAGGCTCATGCGGCCCTGCTCGAGGCGCCGGTCGTGGGGAACCTGCGGGCGCTGGGCGAGGCCTGTGCCGCGGCGGGGCTGACGCTGGCGATCGAGAACAGTCCGAAGGGGCCGGGGCGTACGCCCGCGGGGCTTCTGGCGTATGTCGATGCGCTGGGCGCAGGTCCCGCTTCGGCGCCGATGGTGGACACCACCGAGGCCTGCGAGGCCGACGAGGATCCCGTGGCTTTCATCGCGAAGGTGAGGCCCTGTCATACGCACTTAAGCGACCATGCCGGCGAGCAGAAGCATATTCCCGCCGGCGAGGGCGCGATCGACTGGCGCGGCGTGCGCGACGCCCTGCGCGGCTGCGGCTATTCGGGCTACTACACGCTCGAGCCGGTGTACCGGCACTATCTGGACAGGCCCGAGGCGGCGCTCGAGAAGGCCTACGCCTTTATTTCCGGCTTGATCGGGAGCGAGGCGTGAACCGGCCGTCGGCCGCGACGCTGCGCGTCCTGCTCGAGGCCTTCGCCGTGGGCGACGCGGTGGGCATGGCCACCGAGTTCATGACCAGGCGCGAGATCCTTGAGCGCTTCGGCATGGTCCGGGGGCCCTGCGACCCTTCGCTGTCCAAAAACCACGGCGACCTGCGGCGCGCCCAGGTGACGGACGATACCGAGCAGGTACTCTGCCTTCTGGACGAATATTGCCTTTCCGGCGGGATCGACCCGCGCCGGACGGCCGAACGGCTTCTGCGCTGGGCGAAGGAGAGCGACGCCGTGGAGAAACGGTACATCGGGCCGAGTTCCAAGACCGCCCTGCGGGCCATCGCGGAGGGCGCCGATCCGGCGGAAGCCGGAAAGAGGGGCACCACCTGCGGCGGCGTAATGAGGAGTCCCTCGGCCATCCTTTTCGCGCTCTGCAGGGGGCTTCCGTTGGCGGAGAGCGTGCGCGGCTGCCTTATGCCGACCCACAATACCGAGCCGGCCCTGGGGGCGGGAATGGCTTACGCGCGCGCGCTGGAAGCGGCCCTGGGGGGCGGAAGCCCGGATGAGGTGGCGGCGGCGGCTCGCTTTGGCGAGGCGGAAGGGGCCGCCTTAGCGCCCTGGCCCTTCTGTGCCCCTTCGCTGGGCGAGCGCGTGGCTTGTTTCCGATCGCTTATGGTGGACTTCGGCGGCCCCGATGCCGCCCTCGATTTCCTCTACGGCGTCTTCGGCACAGGCCTCGAGTCGGCGGACGTCGCCGCCGCGGCGCTCTGTGTCTATTTCTGGGCTCCCGACAACCCCTGGCTCTGCATCCGAATGGGCGCTTCGATCGGCGGCGACACCGACACGATCGCCGCCCTGGCCGCCATGCTCGCGGCGGCGACGCGGGCGGCGAAAGGGCAGGGGCATGGCATCCCGGAAGGCGTTCTCTCCGAAGTGCTGGAGGTCAACGGGCTTGACCTTGCGGCGCTGGCCGAGCGGGTCGCGGGCGGCAAAGACGGCGCAGACCGGCCCGGCGAATCCCGGTGAGCCGCCTCCGGGGGCGATTCCGGCGCAACACCTTCGCCTGCCTCGCCTTCCTCCCCCTGTGGAGCCTTTCGTACTCGCTGAGTTTTTTCTATCTGAGCCTCTACTTCAAAGCCTCGGGCGTCACCGACGGTCAGCTGGGCTTCCTCGTCACCGCCGGCGCCGGCGCCTCGATCATCTTCTCGATACTCGCGGCTCCCTTGGTCGATCGCATGGGGAGGCGGCGATCGACCCTCGTTTTCGACCTTGTCGGCACGGCGCTCCCATTTCTTCTCTACGCGCTCGGCGGGAGCTTCGGCTTCGCGCTGGCGGGTACCCTCCTCTCGAACGCTTCGAGGGTGATGAACGTCGGCTACTACCTTCTCATGACCGAGGATTCACCTAACGAGGAGCGAGCGGCGGCCTTCAACGTCTTCAATATAATCTACCTGGCCGCGGGCCTTCTCCTCCCGCTGGCGGGGGGATTCGTCGCGAGCGCCGGCATCCTCCGGGCCGAACGGATCTTCCTGGTCCTGTCGTCCACGGCGATCGCGATCTCGGCGGTTGGGCGGTATCTTCTGTCGTCGGAAACGGCGGTGGGGACGGCGATAATGGCGGGGCGAACCGGCGCGGTGGGGGCGACGGGGGACGGGGCCGCAGGGCGCCGCGCGGTCGAAAGGCCTCTGATGTTCCGGAGGCTCTTCGCCGGCTACGAGGCTGCCTTCTCCTTCCTGGCGCGGAACCGAAAGGCGGCCGCTGCTGCGGCGGCGAATACGCTGTTCTACGTCTATTATCTTGTGGGGACGACCAGCAGCCTGTATTTCACCCCCTTCTTCGCCGAGGGCTTGGGGCTGGGAGCGCCGATGGCGGGAACGATCGGCGCGGTCTATTCGGGCGGAACCTTGCTGGCCATGCTCTTCCTCAATCCGCCGGCCTTCCGGCGATTCGGCCCCGTGCGAAGCGCCCTCTTCGGCGTCATCTTGAACGCGGCCGGCTTCCTGCTCCTTCTCTTCGTGCCCAAGGGCGCGGTCCTCCCCGCGATGGCGGCGCTCGCCCTGATCTCCCTCGGCTTCGGGACGCTGAAGTCGGCGATCGACGCCGTGCTGGCGGTCAGCTTCGGCGAAAGAGGCGCGGCTGCGCCTGGTGTCGCTCCCAGCGCGGGGGAAGCCGCGCGCTCGGGGGTCTACTCGGCGGTGAACCTGGCCTCCTCGGTTCTCGGCATGGGGGCTGGCGCCCTCTGCGGTCTTCTGTACGGGCTGGTGCCGCGCTTTATCCCTGCCTTTTCGCTGGCGATCCTCGTGGCTATCGGCGTTTCCCTGGGCGCGGCCAAGGGCAAAGCCCGCGACGCGACGATGGAGACCGTCCCTGGCGGCGGGGTACCGGGGGGCGGACCTTAGTCGACCCGCTCCCTGCGAACGTCGTAGAGTTCGAGCTGGGGTTTTTCCTCACCGTTCCAGCGGTTGACCGTTACCTTGAAGAGGAGGTCTATCCTGTCCTTGGCGCGGAAGGAAAAATCGCGCTCCAGACGCTCGGCGCCATCCCAGAGCAGGGCGGGCCATTTGTACTTGCCGAAATCCAGCGTCAACTTGAGATGATTCTTGGCCGCCTTCCCGACGATCTGCGCGTCCACCATGGGCACGCCGCGCGCCATGAAAACAAGGGGGCGATTTTCCTCGCCGAAGGGCTCGAAAATGGCGTAGATGCTCCGCAGCTCCGGCCTGAGGTAGGCATGGGGCAATTCGGCGTCCACCGCGATCGACTCCTGGTCGTCGGCGAGCTCCGCCGATTTGAGATGTTCGACGGCTATCGCCTCGAAACGCTCCCATCGATCGGCGGTCAGCGAGAAACCCGCCGCCGCGTCGTGTCCGCCATAATCGATAAAGAGTTCGGCGCAGGCCGCCAGAAGGCCCGAGACGCGGAAGTTATTGGCCGCGCGGATCGAGCCGACAATGGTACCGTCCTCCTTGAACGCCGCGACGATAGAGGGAACCTTGAAGACGCCGACCATCCGTGAGGCCAGAAGCCCGGTGATGCCCGCCCGCGCAGCCGTCGAACGGACGATGACAAAACGGTGTTCGTTCGCCTCGTAGCTCTCCCGGGCCAGGGGATAGACCGCCTCCCATGTATCGGCGCCCATTTTCTTGCGCTCGGCGTTGGCTTTGACGATATCCTGGACGGCCTTCTCCCTTGCCGAAGGATCGCTCGAGAGAAGGAGGTCGAGGGCGATCTCCGGCCTGCCCAGACGCCCCGCGGCATTGAGGAGGGGCGTCACCTGCCAGGCGATTTCCGTCGAGCTGAGGCTCCTGCCGAGACCTTGGACCTGGAGGAGGTCGGCGATGCCTTTGCAGGGTGAGTTGCCCATGGCCTGGATACCCCGCTTGACGATGATCCGGTTTTCGTCGCGCAGGGGCATGAGGTCGGCAATCGTACCCAGGGTAGCCAGCTGGAGGAAAGCTTCGCCCTCGTCGGGGCAGGGGGCGATCCTTCGCTGGGCGAATATGACGAAAAGGGCCTTGAGCGCGTCGATGTCGCCCCAGCCGGACGCGGCGTAGCGGGCGAGCTTGAGTTCGACGCCCACATCGGCCAGGGTCTTTTCGGCGAACTCGGGGAGGGCGATGACGACCTCGTCGGCGAGGTCGTACCACTGGATGTCGACGCCAGCGCCGAAGACCGCCCGGGCGGCGGCACGCTGGGAAGCGGCCCGCCAGGTGAAGATCGACCTGCCGGAGAGAAATTTCGCGAGCTTTTCGAGGATGGCGCCCGTCCGGGGCGAGCCTTCCTCGATGGTTTCGACGAAGCGCGCGGTTTCGACGAGGTTGTGCAGGCGCGCCGCCTCGATGTGATAGCGCGGGGGCGCCGTCTGGTCCGCGGGCTCGTCATTTTTCGCGGAAGCCGGCGATTCCTTTCCGATGTTCAGGAGGGCGACTGGCTGCTTGTACAGTTCCGATCGGCCGAAGGCGAGGGCCCCGGCCAGCTTGTAGGCGACGCCGGCGCCGGCCAGGTCGCGGAAAGGGTAACCGCAGCCTTCGATTTTGGGGTCGATCACGGCCAGGGCGGCGGGCGGCTCGGGCGATTGCAGCTTGTGGTGATCGCAGATGATGACGTCCACGCCCAGCTCGGCGGCGCGCTCAACCTCGGCGTGGTTCGAGATGCCGCAGTCCACGGTGACGATCAGGCTGCCGCCCGCCGCCGCGAACTCTTCCACCGCCTGGATCGAGAGGCCGTAGGGCTCCTCGCCGCAGGGCACCCGCCAAGTCGCCTCGATCTTCGCCGACGCGAGAGCTTCCACCATGAGGGTGGTGGCCGTTACGCCATCGGTGTCGCTGTCGCCGAAGACCATCACCTTCTCGCCCTCGTCGGCGGCGAGGAGGATGCGATCGACCGCGTCTTCCATGGCCTCGAAAAGAAAGGGATTGTGCAGGTAGCGGGGGTCGTTCTCCAGGTAATAGAGCACCTGACCCGGTTCGGTCACCTTGCGGCGCGCGAGGATAGAGGCGGTTAGGGTGTCGATACCGTAGGTTTTCGCCATGGATCGGACCTGGACAGGGTCGATCTCGTCTTTGATCCATCTCATGAAGCTGACAGTTCCTCCAGGATTAGGGGCGAGGCGGCGGGAGCGCTCGGCGACACCCTGAGGGCGGCGCGCGCCAGTTCCATGGCGGGCGCAAGGCTTTCCTCGTCCTTGCCGTAAACCCGCGCCACGAGGCCGCCGCGATTCACCGGATCGCCCTTCTTTTTTTCAAAGATGAAGCCCACGTCCGGGAATACCTTGTCTGCGGTGGTGTTTCTGCCGACGCCGAGAAGGACGCCGGCGAGACCAATCTTCCAGGCGTCGATCGAGGCGATATATCCGCTCGAATCGGCGCGCAGTTCTGCCTGATGGGGCGATCTCCAGGTTCCCCTGAGCGCGGCGAGCTTGGCGAGATCGCCGCCCTGACGTTTGACATTGGCGTAGAAGCGATTCAAAGCCTCGCCCGAGGCGATCGCCTTCCTACAGCGCGCCTCTCCCGCTTCCGGGGTCGCCGCCAGGCCTCCCGCAACGAGCATCCAGGCGCCCAGGCGCAGGCTCAGGGCCATCACGTCCTCCGGCCCCCGGCCTTCCAGGCAGTCCAAGGTTTCCTCTATTTCGAAAAAATTGCCGACGCCGTAGCCCAAGGGCTCGCTCATGTCGGTGATCAGGGCGACGACCTTCCTGCCCATGGATCCGCCGGTATTCACCAAGCTGGTCGCCAGGGCCCTCGCCTCGGCCCTGGTTTTCATGAAGGCACCGGGCCCGCATTTGACATCGAACACCAGGGATCCGGCGCCCTCGGCGACTTTTTTGGAGAGTATCGATGCGGTGATGAGGGGGACCGATTCCACCGTGGCGGTGACATCCCGCAGGGCGTAGAGTTTTTTATCCGCCGGCGCCACCCTGGCGCTTTGTCCTGTCATGGCGAAGCCTTCCGCCAGGAGGCCCTCCCGGAAAGCCTCGAGGGTCAAATCCGTTCTGTAGCCCGGAATGGATTCCAGCTTGTCCAGGGTGCCGCCGGTATGACCCAGGGCCCTGCCCGACATCATCGGTACCATTGCGCCGCAGGCTGCCACCATGGGGGCGAGGGGCAGGGATATTTTGTCGCCCACCCCCCCGGTGGAATGTTTGTCCACGAAGGGGCCGGCTAGACCGGAAAGATCCATCGTCTCGCCCGAATCGAGCATGGCCATGGTGAGAAAAGCTGTCTCGGAAGCTTCCATCCCTTTAAAATAAATGGCCATGAGAAGGGCCGAAGCCTGATAATCGGGAATGGATCCTTCCACGTAACCTCGGATGAAAAACTCGATTTCAGCCTTGGAAAGGCCCAAGCCCGAGCGCTTTTTCATGATGATATCGACGGCTCTCATAGACCCTCCTTTCCCTGGATAGACGATCGCGATCAGATACTATACTTCATTTTTGCCCGGTGGTTAATGCCGGATCGATCTCGAGGCTCAGGAGAACGCCTTCCGCCGCCTTCTGGGAAAGGTAGTAAAGGAGGGAGCGCAGCGAATCGAGGTTTCGGCTTCCCCGGGCGGAACGGCCGCAGTCTTGGATCTTCGCTGTGCCGAGTCTATCCAGTAAATCGATATCCTCGGCGCCAAGTCCGAGTCCTTCGGCCCCGCAGTCCGGACAGGCGAAGCCGTCGAGCCGGGGCGAATAATACAGTATCGGCGACGATAGGGGTTCTCCCTTTCGTGGCTGAATCCGCTTTCCGCAAACGACGCAGCGACTCCAATCAGGCTGGAGGCCCATGATCCCCAGGGATTTCCAGAGAAAGGCCAGAAGCTTGATCTCGACCTCCTCCTCGGCGGCCAGGTCGAGGGCGCGAAGCAGGGAAAGGCAAAGGGCGAGCAGCGTCTGGTACTCGCCGCCGCAGCCCTGGGTCTTGATGGCTATTTCGGCCATGACCGACGCTGACCAGAGCTTGGCATAACTTTCCCGGAGTCCCTGGAAGGATTCGAGGATGACGAGGTCGTTGAGTTTTCTATAATGTTTTACCGGGTCCGAATAAACGAATGCCTGGGCCGCGACGAAGGGGGTGGCGGAGGAACGCAGGGAACTTTTTGCTCCTCCGAAAAGGAACACGTCGATGATCCCCTCTTCGGCGGTGAGGAGGCTTAGTATTCGGTGCCCCGCGGGGCTGTCCTTGGCCCGGAGTATCAGCGCCCCGTATCGCTTTAGTCTATCGGGCATAGCCTGCCGGAAGCCTATCAATCCTCATCGTCGACGATCCACCAGCGTACTCCCCCCGATTCGCCCCGCTTGAGACGTTCTATTTTTTCCCGCTCTATACGGGCCTGTTCTTTCCGCTTATAGGACCTTGACCAAAACCAGGAAGCGCCGAAGCCGCCCACGTGGGCCAGGTAGGCGGTGCCGCCGGCGCTTAAGCCCGATAGGCCCCCTAAGACTTGAAGCAGGAACCAGAAGCCGATCACCAGCCAGGCGGAAAGGGCGGTGGGAATAAAATTGAAGAGAAGGACGATTACCTTGTTGCCCGGGAAAAGTACGAGGTAGGAGGCGAGAATGGCCGATATGGCGGCCGAGGCGCCGACCAGGGGGACTTCCGCCGCCGCTCCTCCGGCCATGGATGCCGCCGCGACATGGACGAGGACTCCGAAGCTGCCCGCCAGGAGGTAGAGGGCGATATATCTGCGCCGTCCGAGGCGGCATTCGACATTGTCGCCGAAAATGCTTAAAAACAGCATGTTTCCGAAAAGATGGGCCAATCCGGCATGGGCGAACTGGCTGCTGAGTATGCCGAGAAGTCCTCTTCCCCGGATGATTTCGGAAGGGACGGCGGCCATCGCGAGGGTGGCGGCTTCGTTTCTTCCAAAACGCTGGACGAAAACGAAAACCGCCACGTTGACGAAGACGAGAAGCCAGGTTACGAGGGCGGAGCCTCTCTTGCAACTATTCTGATCGCCTATGGGTAACACGCTTTTCTCCTGCTGCGATAAATATAGTGTAAACAAGGTTGGAAGGCTATAATGAAGTTTAATGGCTCCGCGGCGGAACGTCTACGATATGGATCGGCTCGCCGGCCGAGTTGAAGCGGCCATTCCATTCATGGTACAAGACTCCGATGACCCAAGCGCTTATTTTCGATCTGGACAACACCTTATACTCGGAAGGCACGGGCCTTGAATTGAGAGTGCTCGAAAAAATCAACGAGTATGTCTCCTCCTTCATGGGCTGGCCGCTGGAGGAAACCCACCAAAAGCGGAGAGAAAGAGCCCGTCGATTCGGCACGACCCTGGAGTGGCTGGTTTTCGAGGAGGGCTTGCGGGATGTGGACGGCTATTTCGAGTATATTCATCCTGAGGGGGAAGAAAGGTGTTTTTCCCCCGATCCGGCTCTTAAAACCCTTCTGGATGCCCTGGATTACCCGAAGATTATTCTTACCAACGCACCCATGGAGCACGCCCTGAGGGTGCTCAAGAGGCTGGGCATAGAAAGCTGCTTTTCCCGGATTTTCGATATCCGCTACAACGGACTCGTGGGCAAGCCCCATCCCAAATCCTATCTTCGCGCGCTCGAGGAATCGAAATTCCCTCTGGAAACCACGGTTTTTATCGACGACAGCCCTAAATACATACGTGGTTACAAGGCCTTGGGCGGGAGAGCCATACTCAAGGACGAACTCGACCGTTTCGCCGATCTGGGGTTCGAGCGAATTCGCTCCCTGTACGAACTGTCCGGTATTCTGTGAAATGGTTTTCGCCGCGGGTTCTTATTCGTTCTTGGCCGATGTGCCGAGGGAGAGCGCGATAAGGGTCGCTGCGAAGGGAATCGCCAGGATGAATTCGCTGGGGATTCCGAACTGGCCTTGGGCATAGTTGGAAAAGCTCTCCGCCAGGGCGAAAACAAAACAAGCCAGGGCCGTCCTGCCGGGACGGCGGTTCCCCAGATATATGGCGACCAGGGCGATCCACCCCCTGCCTGAACTCATGTTGGGCACATAGGCTCCCAGGGGAAGCGAGAGAGACGCCCCGGCGATGCCGCAGAAAAATCCCGAGATTATGATCGCCGACAACTTGTAGAAATCCGGCTTGAAACCAGCCGCGGCCACGGCTTCCGCCCTCGCGCCGGTGGCCCGGATCCTCGTTCCCAGAACCGAGCGGTAAATAATGACGGCCGCACCCGCGGCGAGGGCCCAGGAAAGGTAGACGAGACTGTGTTGGGAAAAGAAAACCCCGCCCAGGACCGGAATTCTTCCGAGGCTGGTTTGCAGCGGGCGGGCGGGTTCGGGTACCGCCAGCGCGACGACGCTTCTGGTGCCGAACCAGGCGGCCGAAAGGACCGCTGTGACGCTGGGGGCGAAAATATTGGCGGCGAGGCCGGTTATAAAGACATTGGCCTTGAGTCGCAAGGTGGCGCTGCCGTATATCCATGCGATGAGGCTGGAGGCGAGGGCGCCGGCCAGAATGCCCAACAGGAGGCTGCCCGAAACCGCCGCGGCGGCGAAGCCGAAAAAAGCTCCGGCGAGCATGAGTCCTTCCAAGGCGATATTGAGCATTCCGGCAAGTTCGGTGAAAAGCCCGCCCGTCGCGGCCAGGAGCAGGGGCGTCATGGCTTCCAGGGCGCTGGCGGTGATGCCGCCCAGGGTATCGAGCCAGGTCATGGAGCCCCCCTGTCTCCGGCCTTGCCGCCCCGTCTATGCGCGGCGAGCAGGGCCGGCGGCTTTAAAAAAGGGAGCCTCGCGGCGGTGATGAAGAGGAAGATGACCGCTTGGATGATCCCGACTATTTCAGGGCTCGCCCCGGCTCCTATCATGACGCTCTTCGCCCCCGAGTCGAGGTAGGCGTAAAAAGCCGCGGCGGGCACAAGGGCAAGGGGTTTGTTGCGGGCGATGAGGGCCACCGCGATCGCGCTCCATCCCACTCCCGACGAAAAGCCCCGCAACAGCCTGCCGTAGGAGCCGAAGATCATCAGGGCGCCGGCGATTCCATGCAGCGCGCCGGAAAGGAACATGGGCACCAGGGCGTAAACACCCTCGTCTATGCCGGCGTAGCGGGCGAAGTCTTTATTGGCGCCGCAGAGTCTTAGCTCAAAGCCGAAGCGGGTTCTCTCCAAGACAAATTTGCCTACGAGCAGGACTAGAAGGGCGACGAATATGCCGGTGCTTAAGGAGGAAGGAGGCAGGATTTTGGGCAGGACCGCGGCGGGCGGAATAGCCCGGGTGGCCTGAAAATTGCTGAAAGGGTCCTGGAAGGGACCGGTGACGAGGAAGTCCACCAAGAGCACGACGATGGAGGAAACGAGAAAGGAAGAAATAAGTTCGTCCACCGCCAGCCTTCGTTTTAAAAAACCCGAGAGGGCCCCGATCAAGCCGCCCGCCGCGGCCGCCGCGGCAAAGGAAAAAAGCCAGATAAGCGCCGCCGGTTTCCCCTTCATGGCTATCGCGACCAGCACCGCCGCCAGCGAGCCTGAGTAGAGCTGTCCTTCGCCGCCGAGATTGAAGTTGTGCGATTCGAAAGCGAAAGCGATTCCCAATCCGGCCACGATGAGCGGCGCCATGAATGCGATCATATTGCCCAGATAGTAACGATTCGTCAGCGGATTGATAAAAAACAGGAGGAAGGAATCGAAAAATGATTCGGAAAAAAACAAAAGGAGGAGACAGGAAGAAAGCAGGGCGGCTGATATGGTGAATACCAGGGTGCCGCCGCGATCGCCTAACGCTCGTTTATTCATGATCTCTCCCGGCTGTGCCGCGGGATCCGCTGTATACGTTCTCGAGGCCCATCATCAGCGCTCCCAATTTTGATTTGGTGATTCCAGGACCGTTGGTTACCAGGCCGGTCAAGCCGCCTTTGTGAAGGACCGCGATTCTATCCGAAAGCTCCATTATTTCGTCTATGTCCGAGGAAATTAATACTACGGCGCTTCCCCTGCTTCTGATTTCGAGAATTCTTTTGTAGGTGCGCCTGAGCGAGGCGTAATCCAGGCCCCAACCCGGTTCGCAGAGCAGGCAAAGCTTAGCCGGCGGTTCGGAAAGCTCCCTGCCGAGAATCATTTTTTGTATATTGCCGCCCGAAAGTTGGCTGATTTTGCTTTCGGGCCTGGCTTTGACCCCTAAAACCTGAATCGCCTTGAGAGTCCGGGCCTGGGCTTTTGCCGAATCGAGCAGGCCGTGGGGGAAAAAAGAGCCCCTGTCCAAGGCGACGATATTTTCCGCCACGGATCTGTCGGAACAGGAGCCTCGTCCGATGCGGTCCGACGGAACATAGGCTATACCACCATCGAGCCAGGGGGCTTTTCTCAATTTCGGATACGGCCTGCCCTGGAAAAAAACGCCACCCTCGTCGGGTTTCAGCCTCCCGGCCAGCAGGTCCTCCAATTCGGAGAGTCCGTTGTTGGCCAAGGCGCAGATGCCCAGTATTTCTCCTCCGCCGACCGACAGGTTTATATCGCGCAACGCATGAGCTTTCCTTTTGAATTTATGGAGGCTCAGATTTTTTATTTCCAGAATCGTCGGGGCCGGGCGCGGAGGGAAAGCTTTTGCTTTGAGGCGGGGCGACTCGTACTCGCCCATTATGAGATCGGAGAGGGCATGGTTGCTTATATCGGTCGCTTTGTACTCGCCCAGGAACCTTCCGTCCTTCATGACGCTGAGCCTGTCGGCTATTTTTTTTATCTCCCCGACCTTATGGGAAATTATGACAATCGTTTTGCCCGAAGCCTTCAGCTGCCGGAGTACGGAGAAAAATGATCGTATTTCCTGGTCGGTCAGCACCGAGGTGGGCTCGTCAAGAATGAGGATGTCACAGTTTTTTTGGAGAAGCCTTAGGATTTCCACCTGCTGCCGCTCCCCGACGGAGAGGCTTTCGGCGTTCCTGCGCACATCCAGGGAAAACCCGTATCCGGCTGCGCAGTCGGCAGCTTTGCGCAGTACGGCTTTCTTGTCCAGCAGGCCGAAGACCGTTCTCGGTTCCGCTCCGAAGAGAATGTTCTCCGCTGCGTTCAAGCCCGGTATGGTCATAAAGTGCTGATGCACCATCCCTATGCCGAATCTCGTGGCCTCGGCGGGGTTCTTGAATTCCACCGTCCTTCCCCGTATCCGTATTTGTCCCGAGTCGGGGCGCTCAAGACCCGCCAGTATCTTCATGAGCGTCGTCTTGCCGGCCCCGTTCTCCCCCACCACCGCGTGAATCTCCCCGGGGTTTAGGGATAGTCTTGCCTGAATCAAGGCCCAGGTTCCGCTGGAGGGAAAGTACTTATCTATGCCTACGAGCTCGACGCTCCGCATGATGTCTATCAGAGCCTGGGCGCGGGAAAACTCAAGGCGCCCGAGGCTATTCCGGCTATAAGGTCGGACATTCTGCCGCGAATGGATTGGGGCAGGTTCTGGGCGTAACTGGGATGTCTGTCCAGGAGCTCGATGAACCCTTCCTTGACGCCCACGACATCCGCCCTTCCCCAGGGGGTCGCTTTTTGGGCGAATTCCGCGAGCTTGGCGTAGGCCAGCTCTTTCTGCTTGAGGGCCACACAGCCGAGGATGGTCCCCGGCGCCCGGGCGTATTCGTCGCTGTCGAAGAATACCAGGTAGCGGTTTAGGTCCTTCGTCGCCTTTACGACTCCCTGGCTGGCGGACCCGCAAATGGGCAGAATAACATCCACCCCCGAGGCGATCATGCTCTTGGCCAGATCCGATGCCTTGGTGGCGTCGTACCAGTTCCCCAGCACCCTTATATCGAGACCGAAGGAGGGATCCACCGCCTTGAGCCCCTGTTCGAAACCCGGAGCGATGAGGGTATCCATGACCGGATAGTGCTGACCTATGATCATTCCGGCTTTCTTTTGGGGGTTCGCCCCGGGCAGCGCGCTGGAGGAGATAAGCCCGGCGAGATAGCCCGCGATATAACCCTGTTCGGTTTGGTTGTAGAGCACCGTGTGCAGGGCGGAAATGCCGGTCTTATATCCGTCCAGACAGATAAATTTCTGGGAAGGGAAAAACGGCGCGATAGCTTCGATGAGGTCGGGGAGGGAAGGATTGGAGGTGAGAATGACATCGAAACGGTTTGAACCTACAAAGCTGGTCAGTTTTTCCTGCCATTCGGCCTGGTTGAAACCGGCCTCGAAGACCCGCACCGAAGAACCGGGGTTTTCCGAGGCGAATCGCTCGGCTCCGGCGGCGAGGGAATCGTAAATAGGACTTCCTTCCCGCTGCCCGGGGATGAACACGCCGATTTTTAATGGCGCGGCGATCAGAGGAAGGCAGAGAAAGAGGGCGAAAAAAAGCGGTAAAAGGCGTCGGGACATGGGAACCTCCAGTGCGAAGCGGAATCGGCGCAGGGGAAAATCTTACGTAATATAAAATCTTACGTTAAGTTTATAATAGCATGTTTTCAAGAATATTCAAGTAGGCTATGATAGGGGTAGATGAAGACTCAGGATGACAGTCTCAAGATCGGCGAGCTCTCGTCGATGTTCGGCCTCACGGCGCGGACCATACGGTACTACGAGGAGCTGGGGCTCCTCAAGTCCAACGACAGAACCGAGGGCATTCACCGCCGCTATCCCGGCGTCAATATAATATATCTCAAGAGGATTCAGCAGCTGAAGGGCTATGGCTTAAGCCTGGGAGAAATAAAAGAGTTCTTCGACCTGGCGGAACGGGATCCCAGCGGCGAGAGTTGCAGAGATCTGCTCTTAACGACCTATCAAAAGCGTATAGCCTTGGAGGAAAAGAAAATTCTAGAATCCCGAACAAAGATTCTGGAGCTTCAAGAACGGGCGACAGTGCTGCAAAGGCTGGAAAGCTTTTTCTTCTGCCCGGGCGAGGAATGTCCGGGTTGTCCGGGGGGGGGATTGTGCGGTGAGTCCAGGGGGGCGGGGATTCCCGGGACCGGCCGATGATTCTCGCCATCGATATCGGTACCACCAGCGCCAAGGCAGCCCTTTTCGACCTTGGGGGACGCTGTCTGGCCCTTGAGCGGCGAAGCATCCAGGGGCGGATGGGAAATAGCCCCCTGGAGCAGGAAATCGATCCCCGGGAGTGGAAGCGGGCGTTATACGAACTTGTCGCCGGGCTTTCCTCGGGGCGTTCGTCCGGATTGAGCGACCTGCGGTGCATCGCGGTCAGCGGCAACGGCCCGACTCTTTTTCCGGTGGACGAGGCGGGAGAGCCTCTTTATAGGGCCCTGACATGGATGGACAGAAGGGCCTTCGAGGAGTCGAAGGAACTCAAGGTCGCGCTGGGGAGGGAGCTGGATCCGGCTTTTAATCTGCCCAAGGCGCTTTGGTTTAAAAACCATCGAGAGGCGATTTACGCCGGGACCAGGTATTTCGCCTCCTGTCCGGAATATATCTGCGCCCTGCTTACCGGCCGGTGGGTGAGCTTTCTTCCCGCCCCGGGCTATGAGGCGATAATTTGGGACGACAGGAGTCTGGACCTCCTCGGTTTGGACAAGGAAAAATTCCCGCCCTTCCTTCCCCTCGGGGCCGTGGTGGGTGGCGTGAGCGACCCGGCGGCCGCGACGATGGGCCTGCCCAAGGGAACGCCGGTCGTGGCCGGAGGACCTGATTTTATCGTATCTCTTATCGGTACGGCGACCACAAGCCCTCGGCGGGCTTGTAATCGCTCGGGAACCTCCGAAGGAATCAATTTGTGCTGGGAAAAAGGGCTTCCCCGCCACAAGGGGCTGCTTTACATGCCCCATGTCGTGGCACCCTACGAAAATATCTCCGGAGTTATCTCCTCTTCCGGCCGGGCTCTTACCTGGTATATGGAAAAGGTCCAGAAAGCTTCGATAGATCAGGGGGAGTTTTTCGCCCTGGTGTCGAAGGCTTCCGCGGGGGCCGAGGGGTTGATTTTCCTTCCTTACCTGGCCGGGGAGCGGGCTCCGATCTGGGACCCCAAGGCCAGGGCTTGCTTTATAGGCCTTTCGCTCCGCCACGGCGGGGCGGAGATGGCCAGGGCGGTGCTTGAGTCCATCGGCTTCGCCATGAGGGACGTTATGGAATTGATGGCCTCCACCGGGGCGAAGGTGGCCGAGCTGAGGGTGACGGGGCAACCTTCGGGCAACGCCGTATTGAACCGGATCAAGGCCGACATCACCCAGGTACCGATCCGGGTGCCCGAATTCAAGGAAGCCGAGCTTCTGGGCGATCTATGCGTGGCGTTGACCGCTCTGGGGCAGTTCCCCGATCCGGCGACCGCAGCCGAATCCTTAGTGATCATAAACGAGTGTTACGAACCGGATCCCTTGTTAAAAGACCTTTATGATGAGCTTTTCGGCTTGTACCGACGCAGTTATCGATCTTTGAAGGACGTGTTTTCCGGTTTGTCGGAACTGAGCCGAAAGTCCGGCGAAATGTAAAGCAGTTTCGAATCGAATGGTTTCAACCTGGCTTTTTCAGAAGTCATGAATGATATTTTGCTTTTAGGAGGCGTTTGGACGATGAGTTTCGACTTTAACGAAATTGTCACATCCCTGGTGCGGACCCTGGGTACCTACGGTCTGAGGATACTGGCCGCCCTGGCGTTGTTTTTCATCGGACGCAAGGTGCTGAAAACCTTCATCAAGGGAATTAAGTCATTCATGGTGAAGAAGGGGGTGGATCAGACCCTCATAAGCTTTCTCGGCAACCTGTCGTACTGGGCGTTGATGGCATTTCTTCTGATCACCGCGGTGGGAATCATGGGAATCCAGACCAGCTCTCTCGTTGCGGCGCTCGGAGCGGCCGGATTGGCGGTAGGCCTGGCGCTCCAGGGCTCCTTGTCCAATTTCGCGGCGGGGGTCCTCATCATCATTTTCAGGCCTTTCAAGGTGGGCGATTTTATCGAAGCCGGGGGCAGCAGTGGTACGGTAAAGGAGATCACCATATTAACGACGGTCATGACTATGATCGACAATAAAAAGGTCATCATGCCCAATTCCAAGATCATGGACGGGACGATCGTCAACTATTCAGCCAATCCCACCAGAAGAATCGATATGGTGTTCGGGGTGTCCCACGGCAGCGATCTGGACCATGTCATCAGAGTGCTGCAGAGCCTCATCGATGATGACGAACGAATTCTCAAGGACCCGGCTCCCTTGGTTGCCGTCTTGTCCCACGGCGAGTCCTCGATCAATCTGACCGTCAGGGTCTGGGTGGAGTCCCCCAATGTGCTGAAGGTGAACTTCGACATGCAGAAGAAGGTTAAGGAACGCTTCGATCAAGAAGGCATCACGATACCCTTCCCTCAGAGGACTGTGCGTCTTATGAA
Source organism: Spirochaetales bacterium Spiro_12 (assembly GCA_001603165.1). Taxonomy (GTDB): domain Bacteria; phylum Spirochaetota; class Spirochaetia; order Treponematales; family Rectinemataceae; genus UBA2256. The sequence continues at coordinate 3,281 of LVBN01000095.1, read as the reverse complement.
GGAATGAACGGTTTAGCTCGTTCCGGCTTGACCTAAAGCCGTTCGCGGATTTAAGGTTGGCCTGAGAGTAGGTATAAATTCATATTTAGCGCCGTCCCCCGAAAGGACAAGTTCAGGAGGAAATAATGCCCGAGACAAAGGTACTGATCAATTTATCCAACCGCCATGTTCACGTGAGCAGGGAGGATCTGGATATCCTGTACGGAAAAGGTCATCAGCTGACGAAGACCAAGGACCTTATCCAGCCGGGGCAGTTCGCCTGCGCCGAAACAGTGACGATCAAAGGCCCGAAAGGTGTCTTTGAAAATGTGAGGATTCTCGGGCCGGAGCGCAAGGAAACCCAGTGCGAGATATTGGCCAGCGACCAGTTCAAGCTCGGCGTACCCGGCTGCCCCGTGCGTGAGTCCGGCCAGCTGGAAGGCAGCGCCGGCTTCGAGATCGTCGGTCCGGCCGGTTCCATAAAGAAAGACAGGGGGCTCATAATCGCCATGCGTCATATTCATTTCAGCCCCGCCGACGCCGAACGTTACGATGTGAAGGATAAGCAGGTGGTAAACCTCAAGGCCGGGGAGAAGCGGGGAGCGATATTCCTCAACGTGGTCTGCCGGGTGCATCCGACCTACGCGCTGGAGTGCCACCTCGATTTCGACGAAGGCAATGCCGTGGGCATCGGCAACGGGAGCTTGGGCGAGATACTCAAAGCCTAGGTCCGCCATGAGCAAAATCATACTCAAGGCTAAGGACCTGGACGGCTACCTTAGCGCTTCCGACAACGACTATCTCGCCAGGATGGACAGCCTGTACAGACAAGCCATGGTTTCCTTCAATATCTTGAGCACCTCCCGATCGGATTTCGAATTGAAACGGGAAGAGGATTCCCTCATAGATCTTTACAACACCATGGGGGCTCTGATGCAGGAGCTCTGCGCGGCGGAGCCCAGGATACAGGTCTATTCCTTTACGACTCCCCAGGAGAACCATGGGGAAGCATCGCGGCTTATCGCCAAATTGAGGGACGCGAACACCGGAAGACAGGAATTCGTCTACTATACCCAAAGGGCCTTCGAACTGCTCTTCAACCTCACCTTCGCGGGAGCTGGCAGGCCGAAAAAGAATTACCTTATCGTCAAGACTCCGGTGGGTATTCCGGTACAGAACTACGCGGTGCATAAGATTCCCGACATCGACGATCAGCTGGCGGATACGGTGATGTGTGTCATGCTCCGGGGAGCCCTGCTGCCTTCGATGATCATATCCAAGGAAATTCAGGAGTATTCCTCTTCGGGCTACCTGACTCCCTTCGCACTCTTCAAGATAAAGAGGGACGATTCGAAAAGCGAAGATACCATGGAGTATATCCTGGACCTGGATCGTTCGTACTTCAAGCTGGAAGACCTGGATGGGAAAAACCTGGTTTTCGCCGATCCTATGAACGCCACCGGGGGATCGCTGGTGACGATCGTCAAATACCTCCTGGAGCAGGGCGTAAAACCCAAATCGGTCAAATTCCTCAATGTGATATCGGCTTTGAAGGGGAGCCTCCGCATTGTCAGGGCGATCGAGAACGTGACAGTCTACACGCTGTGGATGGACCCGGTGCTCAACGAACGGGCCTATATCATGCCCGGCCTGGGCGACGCCGGCGACAGGATCAACGGCAGGGACGAGGAGAACGATCCGAGGGATATGCTGCGGCTCGTGGCGGATTACGGGACCAATATCACAGGGTTGTATCGATCGCAACTGAGGGTCATCGAGCAGACGGTTCTGCAACATTAGGACAGTTACATCATGGGTTCTACCATAACGGCCGAGGCCTGCGCGCTTTTTTCCGGACTCGATATTCTCCTTCCCCGGGAAAAACTTTCCTCCGGGGAGGAGCTGCCGCTTTTCCCGCTCAGCCCCGAACGCTGCGTCGAGTTTCCCGGGGGGACTACCAGGGAAGCCTTGAATACGGACTTGCGAATAGCCTGCTTCGATTTCGAGGGCGCTACCTACGCCAGCGCGGAGCTGGAGGATGAGCGGACGGCGCATTGCACCCGATGCAATCGCCTTCCCTTGCGCCAATTCGTCGGTTCAGTCTCCCGGCGCACGGCGGCCTTCGCGCTCAAAGCCAAGGCCTTCTCCCACTGGGCGTACCAGACGAGGCATTGTTCTTTCTGCGGCGCCGCCTTGGTGCAGGGCAGAAACCTCGAGGACGCCCGGGCGAGGGTTTGTCCCTCCTGCGCCAGGGTGTATTTTCCCCGTATTTCGCCGGCGGTGATCGTCCTGGTTAGTAAGGGCGAGAAAATACTCCTGGCGCACAACGCCAAAATGCCCAAAGGAAGGCATGGCTTGATAGCCGGATTCGTCGATCCGGGCGAAACCCTGGAAGAGACGGTACGGCGGGAGGTGATGGAGGAGGCGGGCATCGAAATCCATTCTCTCCGCTACATCCGATCCCAACCTTGGCCTTTTCCCGACTCCCTCATGCTCGCCTTCGAAGCGGATTACAAATCGGGGGATGCGAGACCCGACGGGGCCGAAATCGACCATCTGGGCTGGTATGGCGTCGACGAGTTGCCCGAAATACCTCCCCCCGGTTCCGTCGCCCGTTCCCTCATCGAGGGGTTCATCGAACGCCGCAGGTCCGGGGAGAGGAGCTAAACTCGCCATCGGTCCCGCAACCGTCCGGCATGAAGTATGTATTTAGTTCCTCGAAGCTTGTGGGGATTGAAGCGTTGGGGGTAGGGGGATGCGTAAGGGGTGTATGGGAGACTTTTTTCCACCCTTCTGCGCAAGAGGACACTGCATCCATCACGAGCCGACGCGTCGTGCGGGCTACCAAGCCTATGTACGCTGGGGCTTCTACCAGACGAAAGCCTTTGGAAGAGTCCCTCGGTATCGCTGTACCAGCTGCGGCAAAACCTTTTCTCGCCAAACCTTTCGTCTTGACTACTACGTCAAGCGAGTGCTTTCGTATGAAGCCATCATCCAACGACTCTGCTCATGCGAGAGTCTTTCGGCCATAGGACGAGCGCTTAGCGCCTCAACGGATACTATCTCGAACCGAATAAGCAGGGCGGCTCGACAAGCTCTTGCGCGCAGCTCCGCGCTCAGTGCGGTGCTCAACCCCGATGAGGATATGGTGGCCGATGGCTTTGAAAGTTTCTGTTGTTCCCAGTACTTTCCGAACACGATTACCCTTTTAGTGGGGGCATCCTCCCAGTATGTGTATGCTATCGATCATGTGACGATCAGGCGAAAGGGGAGGATGACGGAAAAGCAGAAGAAAAGGCGGG
>LVBN01000094.1 GCA_001603165.1 Spirochaetales bacterium Spiro_12 | reverse complement strand
AGAACAAAGGAAAACGCCCCGACCCACCCGCTCATCGCAGCCTTGATCCTGCTCATCCAAAAGCGTTTCGGGGAACCGGCCAGGTCCATGATCATCAGTTCGGTGTCGCTGGCGGAAGTGAGTCCGACGCCCTTATCGAGGAGCCTGCTCCTGATCTGGCCCGCGTTGACCAGGTTGCCGTTGTGGGCCAGGGCCATGGGACCGTATTTGGAATCGATAAGAAAGGGCTGGATGTTCCTGCTGCTGGAACTACCCGTGGTGGAGTAACGATTATGTCCTATCGCCAGTTGCCCCGAAAGGCTTTCTATATCCGTTTCGGAGAAGACCTGGGAAACGAGGCCCTGATTCTTCCTCACCGAAAGGGAATGCCCGTCGAAGGCGGCGATGCCCGCCGACTCCTGCCCCCGGTGCTGGAGGGCGAAAAGTCCGTAATAGATCAGCCGCGCGGCGTCCCTGCCCGGCGCGTAGATCGCCATGACCCCGCACTCTTCCTTGGCTTCCGCGAAAGGGGAGGATTGGGGCGGATTCATCTCCCCGCGTCCTTTGGGTAGAGTTCGGCGCCCAGACCCGCGTCGTCCGCTTCGATCTTATCCCTGGCTTCCTGCTGGAAGGCTTTAATTTTTTCGGCGATCCGCGGCTCCCCGAGCGCCAGAATTTTGGCGGCGAAAAGGGCCGCGTTCCGTGGGTCGAGGATTGTCGCCGCCGCGACGCCCGGGGGCATCCGGAGCGAGGAAAAAACATCGGCGCCCGCGAAGGCCTCGCAGGGGGGAGGACAGGCGATGACAGGGAGATCCGTGGAGAATTCCACCATTCCGGAGAGGGCGTTGGAAAGTCCGGCGATGGTTATGAAGACCCCGACCTCGCCTTTTTTTTCTTCTTCGGCGAGAATGGCCATGAGCTTTCCGGGCGTCTTGTGCGCCGAGGCGATCCTGGCTTCGCTGGGGATTCCAAACTTGTTCAGAAATTCAATTATCCGCCCGGCGTGGTTCGAATCGGATTTTCCGCCCATCAGAATGAGTACTTTCCCGTTTTTCACAGTTCGATCCCCTCCCTGGCCAGGTTGGCGAGCAGCCTCGATTCCACCGGATAGGATCCGGGCTTGAAGGTCCCGCCGGTGAGCAACTCATAGGCTTTCTGATACAGCAGGGCGGTCTCGGCCCACACCGAATCGGGAAGAAGGGGCAACTCGCCGTCCCCCCTGTAGCCTGCTTCGGCATAGCGGAGTCTGACGAATTCCTTGTCGAAGAGTTCTGGCTCCAGCCCCTTTTCGACCCGGTCCTGGTAGCTTTCAGCTTTCCAGAAACGGGAAGAGTCGGGGGTGTGGATTTCGTCAATGAGCATGAGGGAGCCGTCCCGGGCAAGGCCGAACTCGTACTTGGTATCCACGAGGATCAGCCCCGCCTCTGCGGCGATTTGGCTTCCCCGGGCGAAAAGCGCGAGGGAAATTTCCATCACCCTGTCCCAGATTTTCCGCTGCAAATGCCCCCTTTCCACGACTTCCGCGATCGTAAGCCGTTCGTCGTGGAATCCGGGGAGCGCCTTTGTGGTGGGGGTGATGATCGGTTCGGGCAGGCGCTGGTTTTTCTTGAGCCCTTCGGGAAAGGAGTAGCCGTAAATCTTTCGCTCTCCCTCGGAGTAGCGGCGCCAGAGGGCGGTGGAGGTTACGCCGGTTATGTAGCCTCGCACGATCACCTCCACCGGAAGCGGCGAAGCCAACTTGACCACCGAGACATTGGGGTCGGGGATGGAAAGAAGATGGTTGGCCACGATATCGGCGCTTTGGCGGTTCCACCAGGCGGAGAGTTCGTTGAGCACCTGACCCTTCCAGGGCACGACGCCGACGACCCGATCGAAGGCCGAAAGCCTGTCGGTGGTCACCAGGAGGCGCTGTTCTTCGCCCAGGGAATACCAGTCCCGCACCTTGCCCGAATGCTTTTCCAGCCTTCCCTGGGCCAGCCCCTTGAAGGCTTGGGGCAGTCTGGCCTGTATTTCGTTTTTTTCAACCATATATCGCTCCTTGGTCGATGGCGTGACGCACTCCGTTTTTAAAGAGGAGCAAGCCCGATCCTTGCCTGCCTCCGCGATAGGAGCGGCCGGCAGGACCGGTGAGCACATTGTCCTCGGGGTGGGGCATGAGGCCCAGAACATTGCCCTTGGGATTGCAAATACCCGCGATATCGAAGGGCGAGCCGTTGGGATTATGGGGCCATAGCTCCTTCGCCGGCTCTCCGGTCGGAAGGGTATAGCGCAACGCCACGAGATTCGCGGCCATCAGGGCTTCCAAATGGGCCTGGCTGGAAGCGAGGAAGCGCCCTTCCCCGTGGGCCACCGGGCAGACGACGGGCTCTTCGATGCCCTGTGTCCAAATGCAGGGGCTCTTTTCCGCCTTGAGGGTGACCCAACGGCATTCGAAGCGGCCGTTGCGGTTGTCGCTGAGGGTAAAGCGCCGTTCGTCCCCGTCGGCGGGAAGGAATCGCCTGCCCGGGAGCAGGCCGGCCTTCACCAAGGTCTGGAAACCGTTGCATATGCCGATGACGGGCTTGCCCTCATCGACGAAGCGGCTGACTTCGTCCTTGAAAAAAGAGGCGATGTCCAGGGCGAAGAGGCGGCCGGCGCCGAGGGCGTCGGCGTAGGAGAAGCCGCCGGGAATCGCGAGGATTCTGCCCCGGCGCAGGATGCCCGGATCGGCCCGCAACTGATTGACATGGACAATACGAACCTCGGCGCCGGCCGCCTCCAGGGCAAAGGCCGCGTCCAGATCCCGATTTATTCCGGCGGCGTGCAGAATGAGGGCTACAGGTTTCATGCTCATCTTCCCTCCCGGTTTGCTTCCCGGACTATCGCTAAAGACGGCTCCGCCTGGCCCAGTATTTCAGCGCTCTCCCGGAGGTATGCCCGCCGCAACTCCTCGAGGCTCACCGAAGCGAGAAGGCTTTCCCCGTCGCAGACGCGAAGAAGCGGCGCTTGGCTGGTCTTTCCGATCCGTGCCAAGGGAAGTCCCGCGAACTGCCGTTCAAACGCGGAAACATTATTCTTTTCCACCTCCGCCAGAAGACAACCGTTGGTCTCTCCGAAGAGGAGAAGGGCCTGCCCCGCCGGGCCGTCGAAGGAGGCTTCGCTCCCCTCTCCCTCCGGGCCGGCGGGTTTCCGCAGGCTCGCCCTTAAGCCTTCGAGTTCGATTTCGGCTCCCAGGTCGCCGGCGAGGCACATCTCCGCCAGGGCCGCGCCCAGCCCTCCTTCGGAGAGGTCGTGGCTGGCCGCGACGAGCCCGGCCTTCAGGGCTCGGTGAAATGCCCGGTAAACCGCCGGTGCCGCTGCGGAAAAAGCAGGGGCCGCGAGGCCGGGCCTGTCCTCCAGAATATCCATGAGCACCGAAGCTTCGTAAACGACCGCGAACTCGCCGACGAGATAGAGCAGGGAATCGCTGCGCTTGAAGTCGCTGCCGCGGACAGCCCCCAGTTCCGGCACAATGCCCATGGCCGAGATGAGGAGAGAGGGAGGTACGGCGATTTTCTCCCCGTCCGGCCCCTCGAACTCGTTGTTGAACGAGTCCTTTCCGCTTATAAAGGGGGTCCGATGCGCTATCGCCGCATCCTTGCAGGCCTTTGCCGCCCGAAGAAGCGTCCAGAGATTCCCCGGTTTAAGAGGATCGCCCCAGCAGAAATTGTCCACCACCGCGATGCGGTCCGGATCGGCGCCTACCGCCACGGCGTTGCGGACGGCCTCGTCCAGGGCCGAAGCCGCGGCGTTGTAGGAATCCGCCTCGCCGTAGCGCGGATTGAAACCATTGGAAATAGCCACGCCACGCCGCATCCCAGTCTCGAGCGGGACCGCCACCGCCGCGTCGGATGGGCCGGTCTGGTCCCGCCCGGAAAAGGGACCGAGTCTGGTGGCGCCCAGAACTTCGTGATCGTAACGCCGGATCGCCCACTCCTTCGAGCTGATGGCGTGGTGTCCCATAATCATGGGAAAGAGTTCCCCGATTCCGGGAGTCCTCGATCCCGGCAGGGGTTTTGGCTCGGGCCTGTCCTCGAGCCGCGGGGGTGGCGCGGCTTTCATGCGGCGCCGGGGCATTCCTTTGTGGAGGAATTCGCAGTCCAGATCGAGAATCGGCTTAGCGTTGAAACGTACCAGGAGATGGCCGGAGCCGGTGAAAAAGCCCAGGTCGCAGTATTCCACGTCGTTGGCGGTACAGAGCTCGGCCAGGGCAGTCAGCTTTTCCGGAGGAACGGCGATGACCATTCGCTCCTGGGCTTCCGAAAGCCAGATCTCCCAGGGGGCGAGACCGGGATATTTCAGCCGGACCTCGGACAACTCCACATCGGCGCCCAACTCCGAAGCCATCTCCCCTACCGCCGAGGAAAGGCCGCCGGCGCCGCAATCGGTTATGCCCGTATAAAGCCCCGCGTCCCGGGCGGAAAGGATGAGTTCGGAAAGTTTTTTCTCCACCAGGGGAGCTCCGATTTGTACCGAGGCGCCCGCGGTTTCCAGGGTGCTTCCGTCCATGGTCATGGAGGAGAAGGTCGCCCCCCGAATACCATCCCGCCCTGTCCTGCCGCCCAGGACGAGTATTCTGTCCCCTACCCGCGGTTCCGAAAAGAAGGCTCCCCGGGGGGCGATACCCGCACAGCCACAGTACACCAGGGGGTTGGCCGCGTATTTTTCGTGATAGTGGATACTCCCATTCAGGGTGGGAATGCCCATCTTATTCCCGTAATCCTGAACCCCCGCCACGACCCCGCTCCGGATCTGTTCCACCGAAAGGGCCGAAGTCCCCTCCCCCCGGCCGGGAATTCCAAAGCATAGTACATCGGTGACGGCGAAAGGTCGGGCCGAGACGGCCATGACGTCCCGTATGACGCCCCCCACGCCGGTATTGGCTCCGCCGAAGGGTTCGATGGCCGAAGGATGATTGTGGGTTTCAACCTTGAACGATAGGTCGAAATCCTTGTCGAACTCGATGATCCCGGCGTTGTCCTTGAAGGCCGATATAACCCAGGGAGCGTCGATTTCGTCCGTCGCCGCCTTGATATAGGTCTTTAAAATATTATCGACCTGCCCGGGCAGGCCGCCGGCCTGTCCCTTCTCGACATCGATCAGGGCTTTGAAGGTTTTGTGGAAGCAATGTTCGCTCCAGGTTTGGGCTATCATTTCGAATTCCACATCCGAGCAAGCCCTGCCCTGGGCGGCAAAATAATCACGGATAGCCTTCATTTCCTCAGGGTCCAGGGCAGCCCTTCGGGCGCGGTTGAGCTCCGCGAGCCCCTCTTCGTCCATGGTATGAATGGGAATCCATTCTTCCCGGGGTACTTCGGTGTTTCTACCGGGGAAGGCCGGCTCCACCGCCCCCAGGGCCCAGCGCTGCACCACCGGATTGGCCAGGAGCCTGGAGGCGAGTATGTCCAAATCCCCGGGGCTGAGGCTGTAATCTTTTTCGCAGCCTATCTCGTACCGTACTCCCGTGGAGGCCGCTTCGATAGCCCGGAGGCCCAGTTCCAACCCGGAGCGCAAAATCTCGTCCGCCACGGGATCGGTCACTCCCGGGTGGTAGGCGACCTCAACCACATAATCTTTGCCCTTTGGTGTCAGGGGAAGCGTATGGATCTCGCAGGTCTGGGTGACCGGATCCGATAAAAGAAAACGCCCGAGGAAGCCTAGTTCCTCGGGCGCTATATTCCCGCGCACAAAGTAAATCTCGGAGCGCACTACGGCTCTGATTCCTTCGAACCCCAGTCGCTGCGCCTCACGCACAATCAGCGCCGAGGACTTTGCCCCCGGCTTTAATTCCCGGATCGTAAAGCGGTGAACAGGAAGTTGATGTTCCATACAAATCCCTATCATAGGCGAAAAAACTAGTCAAGGAGTCGGAGCTTTCAAATTGGAGCCCCCAAGCCGCCCCATCGCGCTTTCGGCCTGCGGTTATTGGGCGAGTCGCGTTTTCAGCAACCGGGAAAACTCCGCCGCCCTCCGGGGAGCGTCTCCGAGATAGCCTTCGATTCCCATAAGCACATGGATTTTTTCCGCCGAGAGAAGGCGGGTAAAGAATGGGTCGTTGACGATACGCTGCCGCAGGGGATTCTCAGCTCCCCCGCGCAGGACTTCCCAGGCCGCGAGAGCATGTTCCCTCAGTTTTTCGTGGGTTTCCTGCCTATCGGCACCGGCCTTTGCCATGGCCATCATGACCCGCTCGGTACAGGCGAAGGGGGCATAGCGTCTGAAAGTCCGGCCCGCCGCCTCCTCGTCCAAGCGGAAGCCGTCGATGATTTTCTGCGCCGTTCTTATAAGCTCGTCCGCGGCCAGGAAGGACTCGGGGATACTGCTCCTCCGGTTGGCCGAATCGTCCAGGGTTCGCTCCAAGAGGGAAAGCGCGGCGTTGCCCCAGGCCACCTGGGGATAGGCCGCCAAAAGCCTGGCCAGGGAATCGATTTTTTCGGCGTCTATGGGATTGCGCTTGAAGGGCATCGCCGAAGAGCCCACCTGCTTGCTCCCGAAGGGTTCGGCCAGCTCCCCGATGGGCGGAGACTGGAGTATCCTGAAGTCGAAGGCCATTTTATGAAGCGCCGCGGCCAGACCGGCAAGGGCTGCCAGCACCTGATACTCCTGCAACCTCGGACTTGTCTGGGTGGATACGGGAAAAAACTCGATCCCGAGCTCCTTTTCAAGGGCTTTTTCGAACTCAGGCAACTTATCCAGGCCCAAAAGCTCTCCGTAGGAAGCCGAACTTCCGACTGCTCCCTTGAAGCCTTTCCCCCTCATCCTCGCCTCGACCCCCGCTATGTCTTCATAGGCCGAGAGCAGGTCCTGGGCCCAGACGGAGCAACGGTACCCGAAGCTGCTGGGTTCGGCGGGCTGAAGATGGGTAAAGGCCATGACGGGGAAATCGGCATAGGCTTCGATTTTTACAGCAAGGCTGAGCAAAAGGCGCTTCAGCCCTTCGCGAATGAGGCCGAGGGAGTCGCGGATCCGCAGGGCGTCGGCGTTGTCCTCGATATCCATGGACGTGGCCCCCAGGTGAATGACTCCGCCGGCGCCGGGGCATTGTTCCGCAAAGGCCTTGATCTCCGCCATGAGGTCATGGCGAATCTCCGCCTCTATGGCATGGGAGCGCTCGATATCCACCTTCCCGACCTTGGATTCCAGTTCGGCCAATTGCCCGGGGCTCACCAGACCATAGCGCGACTGAACCCTGGCGAGACTGAGCCAAAGTCTTCTCCAGAGCTCCCGTTTATGTGTTTCGCTCCAAAGATGCCGCATGCCTTCGCTTCCGTAGCGCCAGGAAAAGGGAGAGAGGTAGACGGAATAGTCTTTCATCCCTCGACTATAGCAGAAGGAAGAAAAACTGAAAATATGGAAGAGTTCCCCAAAGTTTCAAAGGGATTGAAGCGAAACAGGCTCCGTGGAGCGTCTGTCTGTTGCGGGGGCGGCCGCGGCGCCGCCGACCGGAAAACAGATAAGGAGGAAGCATGAACTCACTGAATAGCATTCTCGTGGAGGGCAATTTGGTCAGGGATCCCGATTCGAAGGTCTTGCCCAGCGGAAACCAGGTCTGTGATTTCACCCTGGCCTCTAATCGCTACTATAAAAGCGGAGACTCGGGCCAGGAAAAGGAGGTCTCCTATTTCGACGTGGAGGCCTGGTCGCGCCTCGGCGCCAGCTGCGCCCAGTATCTCAAAAAAGGCAGGGGAGTCAGGGTGGTGGGCAGGCTAAAGCAAGACCGCTGGATCGATTCCGAAGGCAAACAGAGGGCCAAGGTCAAAATCGTCGCCGAACATGTGGAGTTCAAGGCGCAGAAGCGGGGCGCAAAAAAGGAGGAAGAGGAAACGGTTCAGGAGGAGGTGGACGAAACCTCGGCGGCGAGCGTTTTCTGATTCGGCTCGTAGGCTTGCATGGCGCGCATGGCTTCGTGGCTTGCCTGGCTGAGGAGCTCGAGGAAGCGTTCCTTGGTCTCGGGGTTTCTCATGCGCGCCGAGGGGCCCGAGATACTCACGGCGCCGGCGAAATCGGAGCCAGGAAGGCGCAGGGGCATGGCATAGCAGGTAAGGCCCACCTCGTACTCGTCCCGGTCGACCCCGTATCCCTGTTCTTTCGCCCTTCTGGCTTCACGTATAACATCTTCGGGCTCCACCAGGGTATGCTCGCTGAAACGGTGAAGCGGGGCGCTGCCGAGTATTGCCCGCATATGCTCTTCGGGGAGTTGGGAGAGAATCGCTTTTCCCACGCCGGTGCAGTGAAGGGGCAGTCGGTCGCCGGGAACCGAGCGCATTCGAAGGCTCCGGTTGGCTTCCGCCCGGTCCAGGTAGATCGCCGAGTCGCCGGCCAGGCAGGCCAGGTTTGAGGATTCTCCCGATTCCCTCGCCAGGCCTTCGATCAGGGGACGAACTTTCTCAACCACCAAGGCCCGTACAGGCACCTTGCTGCCCAGCTCGAACAATGAAAGCCCGAGGGACCAGCCGGAAGGCCTTTTCTCCACCACGCCCCGGGATTCCAGCACCGCCAGGTAACGAAGGGCTGTCGCCTTGTTCATGCCTGTTTCTTTGGACAGGCGGGCGAGGCTCACCTCGTCCTCAACCTTTGCGAGATAAAATAATATGTCCAGCGCTTTACCGGCCGACTCACTCATTTGCAACCTTCCCCGTCCGGTCGTCGTACTACTTTCGACTCACCAAAGTCGTTTACTGTCGGAAAACCGAAGATTTTTCAAAATCAGACGAGTTTTGAAAAATCCAACTTAGTGTGCGTGCTTTGCGCCCATTTTTATGCCGACAGCAAAACGCAAACGCAGCCACAAAACCAATTCCAAAAACGAGCTTTCGAAATTGGCGCAACCTAAGGGTAATAAACAAAACCGCGTTTTATTCTCTGATACAGAGTATCGTGGGCTGAGAACTTGCGTCAAGCGAAATTTCAATAGATAAAACACTAAGCCTTGGGGCGAGGATTCGGACCGCTCTTTCTCGACCGATCCCTCAAGCTCCTGCGGGGATTTCGCTCCGGACCTTTGCGGATATTTCCTTTCAGATCTTTTCCCGAGCCTGCCCCGTAGCGGTTTTCTTGGCTTCTTCCCGGCTTTTTGGAAGACTGATCGTCTTTTCCCGCGCCTCTTCCGGGAGATCCCATAAAACCCGGACGCGTGGTTTTTTGAATACCGGCCTGTTTTTCCTCGTCGTTATAAAAGCCGTCCTTCCAGTTAAATCGGGAGCTGTCGTCCAGCGGAAGGGCATCCGCGGCCGCCTTGGCAATATCCCTGAACATGCCCCGGGCGGAATTGGCGCAGGAAAGGTCCAGAATAAACTTGTCGAACCCTTCTTTTTTAAGGAAAGGAACCCTGTCGATGATCGAAAATGGTTTGTCGGGGCTCAGGATCGTATAATCCCGACGACCCTGCAGCTTATAGGAGCTTCCGTCCCGATCGACAAAACTGGTTGGACCGTATTTGGATGCCAGATCTCCCCGGATTGTAAATAGATGGGGATAGGAAAAGCATATCGGCATGAGAACTCTGGGATGAACCTCCTCGGCCAGCCGCATGAGATTTTGCTTGGATATTTCCTGGGGCGGAATAAGGTACCTGATCCCCTGATCAAAGAGGAAGGCGATCGCCCAGAGATTAAAGGCATAGAGCCATGGACCGGCGATCAACTCCAGATCCTTGCCCCGCAAGAGGGAAAAGTGGGCGAGATTATTGACCACCAGGGTTTTGACTCCCTTCCCGATCCAGTATTCCAGTTCGGGCTCCAGCCACGCCGCGTCGGCCTCGGGATAATAGGGATCCAGCCAGAGCACGAGCCGATCGCGTTTATAGGGGATGGTATCCTCGTTCTTGCGAAGGCCTTCGGCGTTCAGCTTATCGAAAAGGATCATGGCCTTTTTGGGCGCCGCCGCCAGCACGGCGTGGAGATCGGCCACCTTACCCACCAGGGCGTAATAACCGGAAGGCAGGGAATCCATATCTCTTTTTGAGCCAGTGTTCACCCGGGGCCGGGGCGCGCCATCCCTGGAGGGGAAGGAACGGAAACGGTCGAGGCTATGGGGAAGAACGCTTTTGTAGCGACGGGCCATGGAGGCTGTCTGGATGAGATATACGTCGTCGTTCTGCCTCCAGTCTCCTTCGATCTTGAGCAGCATCCCGTTGACCTGATTCTGAATGCCCCGGATCTTGGCGGTTATTCTCCCCGAATCGTCCGAGCGATGAATCCGGACGGAATCGCCCTCGGCCAGTCCGTCGAAACTGCCCATCAATGCCCATCGCTCGTCATCGATGGTTCTCGCATCCTTTATCCTACCCAGGTGGATGCCAGTGCCGCCGGCCTGGTCGGGATGGATATAGTCCGGATTCCCGCCTTCCATGAAGAAACTGGTTTTTCTGCGGGCGAAATCGGCTTGGAGCATAGCCTTGGACTTGGCCAGGGCGCGTTCCCCGTCGTTGGCGAAATTATCGATAAGCTGACGATAGGCTGCTACGACGGTGCCCACATATTCGGCGGACTTCATTCTCCCTTCGATTTTAAAGGAATCGACACCGACCTCCATGAGTCGGGGAACATAATCGATGAGCTGCAGATCGTCGGGGGAGAAAAAGTATCCCTTGCCCAAATCGCTGTCGTAGAGCCTGCGACAGGCCTGGGTGCAGGCCCCCCGGTTGGCGCTCTTTCCTCCGAGATACGATGAGAAAAGGCAAAGCCCGGAGGCGGATACGCAGAGGGCTCCATGGACGAACACTTCGAGTTCCATGCTGGTGTTCTGTCTGATAGTCTGAATCTCTTCCAGACTCAGTTCCCTGGCCAGAACAACGCGCTTAAAGCCCTGCCTCGACAGGAAATGACAGCCTTTGGAGGAAGACAGGTTCATCTGGGTCGACGCGTGCAGGGGAAGTGCCGGAAAATTCTCCCTGGCCATCTTGATGATTCCCAAATCCTGCACGATAACCCCATCGGCCTTTAGGCGGTCCAGATATTGAAGAAGCTGAAAAACCCTGTCGGTCTCCCTCTCCTCGAAAACGGTGTTCACCGTAACGTATATGCGCCGGCCCCGATCGTGGGCGGCCTGAAGGACGGCTTCGAATTGATTGAACGCGAAGTTGGCGCTGCGCATCCGCGCGTTGAAAGATCTCAAGCCCAGGTAGACCGCGTCGGCGCCTTCGCTGATCGCCGCGTCCAGCGCTTCGGGAGAACCTGCGGGGGCGAGTAGTTCGGGAATTTTCACATCACTTTTATAGGCTGAATGATCGTCGCAGATCAACCCGTTCCCGGGGAGGAGGAAGCCTGCCGATGTTTCTTTGAGATAAGAGCTTAGGAAAGTCCAATCCAGCGCCACCGGGGCCGGTGTTCCCTTTTATGCCTCCGCCTCCCCGCATCCCTTCCCGGCGGCCTAAGCTTTTCACCGCTTTGCCGGGGCCCTTGAGGGCGCCGTGACACTAACGGCGAATTTCTGTATAGTATCTCTTGCGACAATCCCTGCTTTTCGGAGAAACCCATGGATCTTCACAGGACCAGAAACATAGGCATCATGGCCCATATCGATGCCGGAAAGACGACCACCACCGAGAGAATCCTTTTCTATTCGGGAAAAACCTATAAGATCGGAGAGGTCGACGACGGCGAAGCGACCATGGACTGGATGGACCAGGAGCAGGAGCGGGGAATCACCATTCAAAGCGCCGCGACGACCACTTTCTGGCACGATCATCAGATAAACATCATAGACACGCCCGGGCATGTGGATTTTACCGCCGAGGTCGAACGATCCTTACGCGTACTGGACGGAGCGGTGGCGGTATTCTGCGCCGTAGGGGGCGTCGAACCCCAGTCCGAAACCGTCTGGCACCAAGCGGATCGCTACAAGGTTCCCCGCATAGCCTATGTGAACAAAATGGACAGACTGGGAGCCAACTTCGACGCGGTTCTCGCCGACATGAAGGCAAAATTGGGCGCCTCGCCTTTACCGGTCGCCGTACCTATCGGCGCCGAAGGAGGCTTTGAAGGTGTGATCGACCTGATCGGCATGAGGGAACTCCGCTGGAGCGACGACGGAATGACGATCACCGAATCCCCCCTGTCGCCGGAGCGCCTCGAGGATGCGCGCGCGCGCAGGGAAGCGCTCATCGACGCCCTTTCGGCCCATTCGGACGCCATCACGGAACTATACCTGGAGGGCTCGGAAATATCCGACGAACTGATAAAGAAAGAGATACGGAAGGCCTGTATCGGCCGGTGTCTGGTGCCCGTGCTCTGCGGCGCATCGAGGAGAAATATCGGTATCCAGCCCCTCATCGACGCGATCGTGGACTATCTGCCGGCCCCGGACGAGGTCGAGCCCGCCAAGGCGTTTCACCTCAAAAAGGAAGAGGAGCTGGAAGTACCCTGCAAAACCTCGGGCTATCCCCTGGGTTTGGTTTTCAAGGTTCAGTGGGACAGGGAAGCCGGCCCCCTGTGCTACGTACGCATGTATTCCGGGGCTATCCACAATTCCAGCGTCGTCTATAACGTCTCCAAGAAAAAAAGGGAGCGCATCACCAGGCTTCTGCGGATGCACGCCAACAAAAGCGAGCCCCTGGACTCCGTCGAGGCGGGGGATATCGCCGTGCTGGTGGGGCTGAAAAACGCCCAAACCGGGGATACTATCGGCACCGAAGGCTGGCCTGTCGTGCTTGAGCGCATGCACTTTCCCGAGCCCGTGATTTCCGTATCGATCGAACCCAAAACCCTTTCGGACAGGGAAAAGCTCAAGGAAACCCTGGATATCCTCTCCCGGGAGGATCCCACCTTCGCGACCAAGGACAACGAGGAGACGGGCCAGCTGATCATCTCGGGCATGGGGGAACTCCATATCGACGTGCTGGTCACCAGGATGATCAGGGATTTCAAGGTACAGGCCAAGGTGGGCAATCCCCAGGTAACCTACAGGGAGTCGATCACCAAGGAAGTGCGTCACAGAGAAGAATTCTCCAAGGTGCTGGCGGGCAAGGAAAACAAGGCCGCGCTGACGCTCCTGGCCTCGCCCCTGCCCAGGGGGAGCGGGAACAATTATAAGAAACTCGTACGGGCCCCCCAGGTGCCCGATGAAATCTTCGACGCCGTCGAGCGGGGCATCAGCTCGGCTTTCGCCTCGGGGATCCAATTCGGTTACCCCGCGGTGGATATCGGCATCAGCCTCGTGGATATCGAGTACGACGAGCTCACCGCCAGTCCCTTCGCCTTCGAAGCCTGTGCCAATATGGCCTACGACGAGGCTTGCAGGGCGGCGGGGCCTGTCCTTCTCGAGCCTATCATGAAGGTGGATATTCTTACGCCCAAGGATTTCGTGGGCGAGGTGATGAGCCTAGTCTCCCAGCGGGGAGGCCTGATTCACGGATCGGATTCCAAGGCCTTGACCGAAGTTGTCCATGCCGAGGCGCCGCTGTCCACAATGTTCGGGTTTACCACCAGCCTGAGATCGGTAAGTCAGGGCAGGGCTGCCTTCTCCATGGAATTCAGCCACTTCCAGCCCAAATCGCGCTAAAAGCAGGAAAGGATGTAGGCGCCCAGGAGCGTTTCGAGCTTGTACAGCTCGTCCCGGGCTTCTATCTCCCCGGTCGAGCGCATCTGCTTTTCCAACTCCCCTACGAACCAGAAGAAGAGTCCGAACTTAGGATCGATGCGGAAGGCGTACTCCAGAAAATCCGGCGCCCTGCCGGCCGATCCGAAGAGAAGGGAGGGGATGGCCCTGGCGATGCTGACGAAACGGCGGAAGGCGGAACCCATCCTTTCGGCCCTGTAGTCCTCCACAAACACCTTCAAATCCTCGAAGAGTATTTGCTTAGGCTTCTCCTCCGACTCGTTCACCCAGGTTTTATGAACCAGAAGTTCCACGTTCTCGCGGAATACCCGGAGCAGATGAAAGGTCCTGATGAGTCTCTGGTCATCGCTGCAGTGTATATAGAAGGCGAACTCGCCGGGATTGCCGAGGACGTCGGCCAGGCGGATCGCGTAGGATTCCCGCAGGGCGCCCTTCTCGCGGACGAGAGCCTGAAACAGCTCGAGCGTCCTTTTTTCGGTGTCGGTCAG
>LVBN01000093.1 GCA_001603165.1 Spirochaetales bacterium Spiro_12 | reverse complement strand
ACATTATGGAGGGCCCGCCACCCCTTGCTGGGCAAAAAGGCTGTGCCCATCGACGTGGATCTTCCCGAAAACACCAGGATGCTCATTATAACCGGACCCAATACGGGCGGAAAAACCGTCACCCTGAAGACTATCGGGCTTTTCGCCCTGTTGCGCCAGTTCGGGCTTTGGCTTCCCTTTGCCCAGGGCAGTTCATTGCCCATCTTTGACGCCATTCTGGTGGATATAGGCGACGAACAGTCCATCGATCAGTCACTTTCAACTTTTTCCGGCCATATGAGGGTGATTGCGGACATAGCCGCCAAGGCTAGTTCGAAAAGTCTCATTCTCCTGGATGAACTGGGGGCGGGGACCGATCCCGAGGAGGGCTGCGCCCTCGCCATGGGATTGCTGGATTATTTTATCGACCTGGGAGCCCTGACGATCGTCACCACCCATCACGGAATTCTCAAAAATTATGGGTATACGAAGCCAGGTTGTCTCAACGCGTCGATGGAATTCGATTCGACCCGTCTGGCTCCCACTTATCGCATAGTCATGGGCATACCCGGCCAGAGCAGGGCTCTGGAAATCGCCGCCCAGGTGGGACTTCCTGCGGCTATCGTGGGCGCGGCCCGGCAATACCTGGATGAGGAGCGCAGCGATATAGGCGAGTTGGTGAAGAGTCTCAGCGAAAAGCAGCGGGCTATCGATCAGCTCGAACGGGAGCAGCGCAAGCGAATCCAGGCCACCGTGGAGGATAGAAGAAAACTCGACCTGGCCGCCCTGCAGGTGCGGCAGAAAGAACAGGAACTCCGCCGCCGGGGCGTGGCCGAATTGGGCAACCTGCTCAAGGAAAGCAGGAAAACCTTGGAAAACCTCATCCGGGAACTGCGGGAATCCAGGGGAGGGCAGGAAAGCATCAGGGAGGCTAAGCGTTTTCTCGCCCAGCTGGCCGAATCGGTCGAAGGCCAGACGGCGGCGCTGCGCCGGGAGGAAGAAGCGATCCAGGAGTCCTTGGAGGATGATTCCTCGGAAAATCGAGGCATCCGCCAGGGGGACGAGGTGCTCTACGGCAGGAATCGTCGGCGCGCCCGGGCGGTTCGCAAGGCTGCACCGGGGCAATGGCTCATAGAACTAGGCTCCCTTCGGCTGACTGTCCCGGCTTCAGAGCTGTTGCCCGCCAGGGGAAAAAGCGAAACCACCCTCAGCTACGACGTGGAATTGGCCCCCGGCGAGGGTGGGGAAGCGCCAAGGGCGAAATTCGAGCTGGACCTGCGGGGGTTTCGGCTCCAGGAAGCTCTCGAAGCCGTTGAACGACAGATCGACGCCGCCAGCCTTCAGGGACTGAAAAGCTTTTCCATAATTCATGGCACCGGCGAAGGTGTTCTGGGGAAGGGGATCCACGATTACCTGCGCGGCCAGGCGGTGGTGGAGGATTACTATTTCGCCCGGCCCGAAGAAGGCGGTTACGGAAAAACCCAGATCAGGTTGAAGTAAGCCCTTCAGGCCGGCTCCCCGGGCGACGATTCCCCGTCCGGGTTGTTCGGGGCGCGTCAGTTTGCGTAGTTGACAGTAAAAATA
Organism: Spirochaetales bacterium Spiro_12; assembly: GCA_001603165.1. Lineage (GTDB taxonomy): Bacteria > Spirochaetota > Spirochaetia > Treponematales > Rectinemataceae > UBA2256. The sequence goes on along the minus strand of LVBN01000093.1, from coordinate 5,771 downwards.
CTAGCGTGCTATCGTTTTGCGTCATTTGTGTATAGTGGGAAAGAAGGAGAATAAGCATGTCCGGTCACAGTAAATGGGCGACCATAAAGCACAAGAAGGGAGCTGCCGACGCCAAGCGCGGTCAGATGTTCACCAAACTCATCAAGGAAATTTCCATCGCCGCTCGAATGGGCGGAGGGGATCCCGACGGCAATCCCAGGCTCAGAACGGCCGTCCTCAAGGCAAGGGCCGCGAACATGCCCAAGGACAACGTCGACCGGGCTATTAAAAAAGGCACCGGGGAACTGGAAGGCACCACTTACGAAGAACTCACCTACGAGGCCTACGCTCCGGGCGGCGGCGCCCTTCTCATCGAGGTGCTGACGGACAATAAGAATAGAGCGGCCGCAGAAATCCGCAATCTTCTTACCCGTTCGGGCGCCAATCTGGGAACCTCGGGTTCCGTTTCCTATCTCTTCAAACGCAAGGGCATCCTTTCCTACGACGGGGAGGCTTACAGCGAGGATCAGATCATGGAAGCGGCCCTCGACGCCGGAGCCGACGATATTCAGAACGAAGACGGAACCCTGGTCGTCTACACGGATCCGAACGATTTCGAATCCGTCCTCAACGCCATGAACGCCAAGAAGTTCGAGACCCTGGGCGCCGAAATCTCGATGGTTCCCGACGTTTATATCGACGTTGATACCGATACGGCCGGCAAGGTCCAGAAACTCATCGAAAGGCTCGAGGAAAACGAAGACGTCCAGAATGTCTACCACAACGTGGAGCTTCCGGAAAGCGAAGAATAGGGAATGAGCCGCCCGGCCAAGGCTGGCGCCGAGACGCTGATCGTTGGCATCGATCCGGGATTAGCCTCCCTGGGTTACGGAGTCATAGCCCTGGGCCGGGGAGGAACGCTTCGACATATCTGCCACGGATGCATTCGCACCTCCTCTTCGGATCCATCGGAGCTGAGACTTCAGCAGATTTACTCGGGCATCCAGGAGGTCCTTAAAACCTACGAGCCTCAGTACGGGGGTATCGAGGACCTCTATTTTTTCAGAAACGTAAGCTCCGCCCTTCCTGTGGCCGAAGCCAGGGGGATCATCAAGCTCGCTTTCTATCAGGCTTCGGTCCCTCTGGCCGAATTCACCCCCAATGCGATAAAAAAAGCGGTCACCGGCACCGCCAGGGCCGAAAAAAGTCAGGTCCAGGAAATGGTGAGGATCCTTTTGGGCCTTGGCGAGACGCCCAAGCCCGACCATGCCGCGGACGCCCTCGCCGCGGCTGTCTGCAGGGCGCATTTCGAAGGTCCCGCTGGTCTTTCTGCAATCTAGGGAGCTTTCGCACTGGCCTTGTAAGCCCCCCAGCTGTTATACTGACCCCGATGTTTAATAGAATCATGGGAAAACTCAGCGGCCGCTCGGGAGACTCTCTCTATGTGACGACCGGGGGCGTGGAATGGGATATTTCCGTGCCGACCCGGAGTCTGGCGCTTTTCGGACCCTTGGGCGGCCAGGTGGAAGTCTTCGTCTGGCTTCAGCATTGGGATGAGGGTATGCGACTCTTCGGCTTTCCCACCGAGGTGGAGAGGGGCCTTTTCCTGGATCTCACCAAGGTGGAGGGCATAGGCCCCAAGCAGGCCTTGAAGATTCTTTCGGGCATATCGCCCCAGGATCTCAAACTCGCCTTGGATGCGGGGGATCTGGCGGCGCTCAAGCGAATCCCCGGGGTGGGGCCCAAGCTGGGGCAAAAAATGGTGCTCGCCCTCAAGGGCAAGCTCGTGGATGTGGATGGCTCGGGAGGGGATGGGCTCCCGGCCTCGCCCTGGGAGGACCTGGTCAGCGCCCTGGCGGATATGGGCTTCGATAGAAGGGCGGCGGAAAAGGCGGTGCGGAGCAAGGCCGCGGCCCTCGCTCCCGGTTCGGGCAAGGAAGGGGAGGCCGAACTCTTCAGACAAGCCCTCCTCGAACTCTCCTCCGGAGGGGCACAATGATGCGCGCCAAGGAATCGGCCCGGGAAAACAGCAGAAAGAGTGGCACCATGGATCCTTCCTTCGATCCCGGCGAGGACGAGAGGGAATCCTCCCTCCGTCCCCATATGCTTTCGGAGTTCCAGGGCCAGGCCCGGATAAAAGAAAATCTTTCCATTTTCATCAAGGCCGCCAGGGAGAGGGAGGAAGCGCTGGACCATCTCTTCCTGATGGGGCCGCCCGGTCTGGGCAAGACCACCCTGGCCCTGGTGGTATCCTCGGAAATGGGGGCTGATTTCAAGCCTACCAGCGCTCCGGCCCTGGATAAACCCAAGGATCTGGCGGGAATCCTCACTACCCTCAGGCCGGGCTCGGTTTTTTTCATCGACGAGATACACCGACTCAAGCCGGCGATCGAGGAAATGCTCTATATCGCCATGGAGGATTTCGAGTTGGACTGGATCATCGGACAGGGGCCCGCCGCCCGAACCGTCCGCGTCCCCGTCCCGCCCTTCACCCTGATTGGCGCCACCACCAAGGCGGGCATGGTCTCGGCGCCCTTGGCCAGCCGTTTCGGTATATCGCTGCGCTTCGACTATTACAGTCCCGGGGAACTCGAACTGGTGATCAGGCGATCCGCCGCGATTCTGGGCATCGAAATACAAAAGAACGCTGTCCGCCGCCTGGCTTCCACCAGCAGGGGAACCCCGCGAATAGCCAACAGGCTTCTGCGCAGAATGCGGGATTTCGCCCAGGTGGCGGGCAAGGATTCGGTGGATATCGAGGTGGTCGAAGAGGGTCTGTCGAGACTGGAAGTGGATCAACTCGGACTTGAACGGCTGGACAGGGAAATTCTCAAGGCTATCATACTCAAGTATTCCGGCGGGCCCGTTGGCGCCGAAACCCTGGCGATCACCGTCGGCGAGGGTGTGGACAGCTTGGAGGATTATTACGAACCCTTTTTGATTCAGGCGGGGTTGATAGCCCGAACGCCCCGGGGCAGGGTAGCCACCCCGCAGGCATACAAGCACCTCGGAATGGAGTACAGCGTTGAGAACGGAAGACTTCAATTTTGAACTGCCCCAGGAGCTTATAGCCCAATACCCGACGGAAAAAAGGGGAAGCTCCAGGCTCTTGGTCCTGGACCGGGCCACAGGCCGGCGCAACCATGCCATGATACGCGATCTACCCACCTTCATCGAGCCCGGCAGTCTGATGGTCTTCAACGATTCGAAGGTGAGAAAAGCCAGACTTTTCGGCATTGCTGTCGATACCGGGGCCAGGGTGGAGTTTCTTTTGCTCCATCCTTCTGGCGAAGAGGCTAATGACAGGACTTCCTCCAGGTCCTGGGCCGCGATGACCAGTAAGGCTAGAAAGCAACGGGAGGGCCGGCGGTTTATATTTCCTGAAAAGCTCAAGGGAAAGATAAGCACAGCCCTGCCTTCCGGCGAAAAAATCATAGACTTCGATAGGGAAGTGAACGACGAATACCTGGAGAGGAACGGGCATATACCCCTTCCTCCCTATATCCGCAGGGAGGATGACCAGCGGGACGCGGAGCGCTATCAAACCGTGTACGCGAGGGTGATAGGCTCAGCCGCCTCCCCGACGGCGGGACTTCATTTTACCCCGGAGATACTCGAAGAACTCTCCAGTGCCGGGGTGGGAATGGAATGGCTTACCCTTCATGTGGGGCTGGGGACTTTTTTGCCTGTGCGGGTCGATACGATCGAGGAACATCGGATGCACAGGGAGTGGTATTCCGTTCCGGAGCGCACGGCTGAGGCGGTGAACAGAGCCAAGAGTGAAGGGCGAAAGGTGATCGCAGTGGGGACTACCAGCGCCAGGACCCTGGAATCCGCCTGGACCGATTCAGGGCTTCGCCCGGGCTCGGCCAGCACGGATATCTTCATACATCCCGGTCGGAGCTTCAAGGTTGTCGATCAACTCTTCACCAATTTCCATACGCCGAAGTCAACACTTCTGATGCTCATATCCGCCTTCGCGGGCAGAGAACTAGTCCTCGATACCTATCGCGAAGCTATTCGGGAGGGTTACAGGTTTTTCAGCTACGGCGATGCCATGCTCATCCGCTGAGGCGGTATTTCCCTCGTACGTCCCGGCTCGACATGCTCCTAAGCGATAGTGAATCCCGTATACGCTTCGATGATCGTAAAAACCTCTTGACGTACCTGATCGATGGGTTTCTCCGCGTTCACCGTCTCGATTTTCCAGCCCCGGCTTCTCTTTTGGGCGATAGTCGTCTCATACGCGATATCCACCAGCTTTTGCATGTGCATTTTTTCATAAATCTCAAGCTTGCTTCTTGAGGAAAGCCTCTGTAAAGAGTGTTCCGGATCGATTTTGAAAAAGATAGTCAGCCCCGGGGCGGGGAACCTCGCGTTTAGGTACTCGGGCAAATCCCTGCCGCATGTGCTCCCCTGGTAAGCGAGGCTCGAGAGGACATAGCGATCGCAGACCACGAGCTTGCCCGATTCCAGGGCTTCGACGATTCCGGCTTTGCCGTATAAATGTTGATGACGGTCGCTGGCGAAGAGATGGGCTACCGTTCCCGGATCGGCGTCCAGCTCGCCCTGGAGAATTTTCCGGATGAGCTGTCCTTCGGGTCTCCCGGTTGGCTCCGCGGTAACCATATGGGCCAGGCCTTTTTCCTTGAACGCCGCTTCGATAAAGCGCATCTGGGTACTTGTGCCCGAACCATCGATTCCTTCGAGAACGATGAAGTTTTTTAGGGCGAAATCGGTGTCTTGGGACTGCATGATGTGTTAGTATATATAGCCTGAGCTACTATTTCTACGCAGGGATCGGTGGATGGTACGTAAAAGCGCTCGATGGATACTGGCGATACTCATTGCCCTTACATTCGCAGGAATTCTCAGCCTTTTCGCCTTGCCGAGAATGCGCACTCTCCTGGAGTCGAAGCTGGAGTCGGCGGTTTATTCCCTCCAGGAAAGACTGTACGAACAAACCGGCCTTAGGCTCGGCTACTCCTACGCCTCGGTGGTTTTACCTTACAGGATCAGCTTTTACGGCGTGGAGGTGTTTCGGGAGACCCGCTCGGAAAGCGCCATCCTCCGGCGAAAGCTTCTTGCCGCCTCCGAAATCCGCCTCAGGCTAGATCCCTGGGCGGCGATCTTCGGTACTCCCGCCGAGCTACTCAAACATGCCGAAATCGGGGATCTCGATATCGACCTTCAATTTCCCGACGATCAGGATACTTTAAAAAAAATAACCACCCTTTTTTCCTCCGATACTCCCGGCGCACTGCCGCGGCTGGTGATCGATATCACGGGAATGTCCGCCTCGCTTACCCAAGCGGATTTGCGTCGCTATTCCGCCTCGCTCTCCTCCTTCCAGCTTTCGACTCTCTCGGGGGCGCCGGAAGCGATAATTCCCACCGCCCTGCTTTTTATCGCCGATCCCGCCTTTGGCGAGAATGAGCTTTTTATCCAGGCAACTATGTTCGAGCTTAGATCGGAAGCCGATCTAAGCCGGCTTTCGGCCTCCGCCGAAGTAGCCGCGCGCCTGGGCGAAATACAGCTGGCAAGCCAAGCCATGACCTTCGAAGTCTCTTCCGGAGCTTTTGTGGCCAGGGCCGCAGGTATGGGTTACGAGCTGGAGTTAGGGTATGGGTATGGGAGCAAGGAATTTAGAGGGGAGGTGAAGCTAAGAGGGTTGAGGCCGTCGGGGGTGGTGGATATGGGGGGAGGTGTATTCGAGGAGCTGGCGGGTTTGGAATACGAAGGAGAGGTGAGGGGGAGCTATGGGCAGGGGGGGCTTTGGTACGAGGGGGAGG
>LVBN01000092.1 GCA_001603165.1 Spirochaetales bacterium Spiro_12 | reverse complement strand
TACTTATGATGGTCGTTGCCTTGTGTCATGATGGAGTGGCCGCCGCGGCTTTGAACGACAGCTCGCCCTTCCTCGGCCTGGACGGTGTCTTTCTCACGGCGGCCGAGATGGAGGGCATCGTCGGCGGCTTGCCCCGGTGCTGTCATCATCCGCGGTACGACGCGATTGAGGATAAGTGCCTCAATAACAAGGGACAAAAATATAATGGTGGCGTAAATGATTGTGATATCTGGGCAGAAAACAATTTACGAGAAGCGGGAATCGATATAGCATCCAAGTGGGGTCCCGCGAAAACGACTTCTGTAAGAGGGCATATGGAGAAGTTGAAGGGTGAGTTAACCGCCACCGCTCCTCTTGGCTGGAGTATCGAGTTTATCGATAACACTCATGTCGCCCTGGTAAGGGTAAATGAGGATGGTTCCGCCGATTTGTATCATCAAGGCTATAATGCCGCCACGTCATACTCGGAAGCATGGGAGGGATCTAGAGGATATCATTATAGGAATTCCCGGTTTGCCTATTGGGGAGATAATCCAAAGTTTTGGAAGTTTAGATAATACGCATTGGAGGTTTATTGTGAAAAAGATAGTACCCTTGGTCGTATTTTTTCTTATAGCCTCTAATTTTGTTTTTGGACAGCAAAAGTCTTTTGCAGATGGTTTTCTAGGGAAATGGACATTGCCGAATAAGGCAAATTCGATAGAAATAATAAAAGAAGGAAATAAATATATCGTAATTGAATTTGTGGCAATTAAGCATGAGTTATTCATGAGTTTGGATGGCAATCGTGCGGTATTCATCGAGTCCGGGAAGGGTCCGGGTTTCGACGTAACGATGCTTGAGAGAATCGGAGACCGAATTGATAGGTATTACTTAGATCAAGAGAAAATACGGTGGGAAAAATCTCAATATACATATTTCAGGAATTGATTACTAAAAAAACCTCAATGTGCAACACGGCAATTAGAACCCCTGGTTGCCGTGTTCTTTTCTTCGCCGCAATAATTTCCCCGGGAAAAACCGGAATTCGGTAAAGGAAATTTTACAGGATCCCAGCCAATTTCAAAAGCTTGTTGACTTGCGAAATTGGCTTTGCAGCTTCATCTGGTTTCATGACGATAATATGAAGCCAGATGAAACATGCGTGCTTTATCGACAGGTTCTTCAAAACGCGTCCGATTTCCGAAAAATCCTCACTTATTTTAGACTATTCCCATGCACGCCTCTCACGGCGCGGCCCGAGGGGTCGGCCTGATTGGCCCAGGCGGCGTCCCAGCGGACGGCGGTCGGGGTGGAGCAGGCGATCGAAGGTCCGTCGGGGACCAGGTCTACGGCACTGGGGTTTTTGAAGTGTTCTTCGTAAATCGATCGGTAGAGATAAGCTTCCTTGGTCGGCGGCGTCTTGATCGGGAAACGATAGGCAGCGTTGGCCATGGCCGAATCGGAGACTTCTTTTTCGGCGAAAGCCTTGAGGGAATCGATCCAGGAATACCCAACCCCGTCGGAAAATTGCTCCTTCTGCCGCCAGAGGATCTCGTCGGGAATCCAGCCGTCGAAGGCTTTGCGGAGAATGTATTTTTCCATCCGTCCCTCTCCGGCGCGGATCATCTTGTCCGCCGGATCGATATTCATCGCTACTTCCAGGAATTCTGGATCGAGGAAGGGAACTCGCGCCTCGAGGCCCCATGCGGCGGGCATCTTATTGGCCCTCAGACAGTCGTAGAGATGGAGCATGGAAAGTTTTCGGACAAGCTCTTCGTGGAATTCGACCCGGTTGGGAGCTTTATGGAAATAAAGATATCCTCCGAAAATTTCGTCCGAGCCTTCGCCGGATAAAATCATCTTTATCCCCATGGCTTTTATCTTTCTGGACATCAAATACATAGGGGTGCCGGCGCGGATGGTCGTAACGTCGAAGGTTTCCAGGTGGTAGATGACGTCGGAGAGCGCGTCGATCGCTTCTTGAATGGTGAAGACCAATTCGTGATGCTCGCTTCCGATATGCCGGGCCACCATCTTGGCGTAACGAGTATCGGGAGCCTCGGCGAGGCCGACCGAAAAGGAGTGTATCCGTGGCCACCACGCCCGCTCGGTCCCGTCGGTTTCGACGCGACGCTCGGCGTATTTTGCCGCTATCGCCGCGATGAGCGAGGAGTCCACGCCGCCGGAGATCAGAAGGCCGTATGGCACGTCGCACATGAGCTGGCGCTTTACCGCGGCGATAAGGGCTTCCCGGAGTTCCTCGAAATCGACCGGCTTTTCGGGAATGAAGCCGGGGTCGGCCCATCCGGGCTTATACCATTTCACCAATTTGCCCTCGCTGCCCTTATAGTAGTGGCCGGGCGGGAATACTTCTATCTTTACGCAGAGATCGTAGAGGGCCTTCATCTCCGAGGCGATATACAGGGTGCCTTCTCCATCCCTGCCCCAGTAGAGCGGGTTTATGCCGATATGATCCCGGGCGATGAAAAAATCGCCGTCCCTGGGATCGTATATGACAAAGGCGAAGATACCGTTGAGTTTATTTAAAAATTCCGGACCGTATTCGTCGTAAAGATACAGCAGCGGCTCGCAATCCGAATCGGTCTTGAAATCGTGGGGTTTTTTCAATAACTCCGCCCTGAGTTGACGGTGATTGTAAATTTCGCCGTTGACCGCGAGAACCCGGCCGGTCGTCGAGTCGATGAGCGGTTGGGCTCCGTGATTGATGTCCACAATAGAAAGACGCTCGTGACACAGGATTGCCCGATTGTCCGAATAAACGCCGCTCCAATCCGGCCCGCGATGCCTAAGGCGTTTGACGTTAGCGAGAGCTTGTTTGCGTAGCCTCGATACATCCCCCTTGATATCGGCGATAATAAAAATACCGCACATGGTGTTCCTCCCGGTAATAACGGGACACTGTAAAAACCTCGATATACCCTGTCAAGCTAAAACTCTATATTTATACCAATTTTCTTGCTCCGGAGAATAAATTTTCTTCGATTTTCTATTGACCAGGTCGGCACGGCGGCTTATACTACGATTAAAAGATTGCTTAATCGTTTAAGCGATGGCGATCGAGGAGAATCGGGTGAACGAAGATCTGTGCAGCGAGTTCGGCATTTCCTGCAGGGAAAAGGCGCCGTCTTTGCAGACCTCCCTGTTGGATGTCGCCGGGCTTTCGGAGTTGTTCAAGGCCATGGCGGACGAAACGAGGATCAAGATTCTTCATCTTCTGGCCCAGGAAGAGCTTTGCGTCTGCGATCTGGCGTATCTGCTGGAGAGCAGCCTTCCCGCGGTCTCGCACCATCTGCGGTTCTTGCGCAGCCTCAACCTCGTCCGCTGGAGGAGGGACGGCAAGCAGGTATTCTACGCCCTGGCCGACGAGCATGTTTCGCAACTGCTTACGGTCGCCCGAAGCCATTATATCGAAAAGCTTTAGCGAGGCATCATGAAAAACGAAATCTTCATCGAGCACCAACATAAGGAAGCTCACTATTGCGACGATAGCTCGACCTGTTCTTCCTGTTCTTCCTGCTCTTCCGGACGAACGCTGAACGATGACGCGGAACGTTTCCAGGAGGAGAGGTCGGCGATAGTGCGGATGGCCGTATCGGGGCTTCTTCTAGCCCTCAGTATTGTTTTTACACCTTGGTTACGTTCCTGGGCTGGTCCATGGGCGGAGTACTTTCCGCTTTCCGCGGCCTATCTTATCGTCGGATATCCTGTTCTCTTGGGCGCTTTTCGCGATATTCTCCGGGGCAAAATCTTCAATGAGCTTTTTCTCATGGCGATCGCCTCGCTGGGCGCCATGGCTATCGGCGAACCCCATGAGGCGGTGGGTGTTATGCTCTTCTATTCCCTGGGAGAGTTGCTGCAGGAAAAGGCTGTGCGAAGCTCACGACGTTCCATCGCGAAACTCATGGACCTGCGGCCCGAATTTGCCCGGGTTCTGAGGCTGAATGCAGCGATGGGCGGTCATGAGGAGTATCTTGTCTCCCCCGAGGATGTGGTCATTGGCGATATGGTGGAAGTAAGGCCTGGGGAGAGGGTGCCTTTGGACGGGACTATTATGGAAGGGAAGGGCTTTTTGGACACTTCTTCCCTGACGGGGGAATCCTTGCCCATGGAAGGGGAGCCCGGCAAAGAACTCCGGGCGGGATATTTGAGTCAGTCGGGGCTATTCCGTTTACGGGTCAGCGCCCCCTTCGGGCAGTCCTCGGTGGCAAGAATTCTCAGTTTGGTCGAACAAGCTTCCGAGCGGAAGGCGCCGACCGAAAAATTCATCACTAAATTCGCGGCGGTCTATACTCCCTTCGTCGTTATCGCGGCGGCGTTATTGGCGATAGTGCCGCCCCTGATCATTCCGGGCGCCCTCTTTTCTCAATGGCTTCATCGTGCCTTGGTGCTTCTTGTCATCTCCTGTCCCTGCGCCTTGGTCATTTCCATTCCCCTCGGGTATTTCGGCGGAATCGGCGCGGCTTCCCGGCATAAAATCCTGGTAAAAGGCGCCGGCGCTCTGGATAGTCTCCTGAAACTGGACACCGTGGCGTTCGATAAAACCGGCACCCTCACCGAAGGTCGCTTCGAACTGAAGGAGGTGCTGCCCGCCCCCGGATTCGAAGCGGCGGAGCTTTTAGCGCTTGCGGCTTCGGTGGAGCGTTATTCCTCCCATCCTTTGGCCTTGGCGATACAAAGAGCGGCCGAACAGGATAGTTTGAAACTGGGCGCGGTTTTAAACGTTCTTCCGGCGAATCTGGAGCTGGTGGAATATAAGGAAGAAAGGGGGCTGGGGGTATCGGCCTTGGTGGCTGGACGCAAGGTACGGGCCGGGAGTCTGGCTTTTTTGCGGCAAGCGGGCATAGGGGCTCTGCCCGATACATCTTCCAATTCTTCGGTGTATCTGGCCGTCGATTCGCGTTACGCGGGGTTTATCTCCGCCTCCGACAAGCTCAAGGACGGGGCGCCGGAGGCTGTGGCCGGGTTGAAAAAACTCGGCGTAAAAAAAGTGATAATGCTCTCCGGCGATAGGGAAGAGACGGCGGCTCGCATAGCCGCCGAGGCGGGGATAAACGAGTATGTGGCGGGCCTCCTGCCCGAGGATAAGCTCGCCATGGTTGAATCCCTCAAGGCGTCGATGCCCGACGGATCGAGCCTGGCATTCGTTGGCGACGGCATGAACGACGCGCCCGTCCTGGCCAGAGCGGACCTGGGGATCGCCATGGGGGGCTTGGGCTCGGACGCGGCGTTGGAAGCCTCCGATATCGTTATCATGGACGACAAGCTCTCGCGCCTGCCAGACGCGATCAGGATCGCGGCCTTCACGCGCGGGGTAGTGGTTCAGAATATCGTCTTTACCCTGGGGATAAAGGCTGGTTTCTTAGCCTTGGGTGCCCTTGGCATGGCGTCCATGTGGGAAGCGGTGATAGCGGATGTGGGGGTGGCCTTGCTCGCCGTGCTCAACGCCGCGAGGGTGTCGAGGGCGAAATATGGGGAAGCCTTGAAGGACTGAGTGCGCCGAAAGCTTATTTTCGCCGTTCGATGATGATTTCACATAACCGGATTCCAGGCTCGGGATCGAAGAATAGCATGGACCGGCTGGAATCGGTTAAGCCGCTTTTGTTTTCCGGCGACCTCCGGCGGCAGCCCCTTGTGCGTATCGAGTATCCCTTGGGATACTGAATAGATGGAACGAATACTTCAGTAGGCGCATCGATCGAAAAATCCGCCTCGAAGCTGTACCTGAATTTTCCTGTTATTCTGTTGAAGGACATTCGGAGAGGCCTTCCGGCGGTGGCCATGGCGTAGGGGCGGACAAAACCACGCAAGGCCCGGCCGCCCAGGTCCGTTATCGACGTTCCATCTACGGGACGGTGTATTTCATCATTGCTGAAAACCGAAAGATCCTCGCCGTTCCATCCGTCGCCGTAGGCATGGGTGTTCCCCGCGCTGTAATTCCAGAGAGTGGCGTTCATGAGCGTTGCGTCAAGGGCATCGTAATACGCGGCCAGGGCTTTTTCCTGGGTACCGTAATCGCCGCTTGCGAAGGAGCGGCGCCCGTTGAGGTCGAAGGGCAGGCCGAACTCGCCCAGGAGGCTGGGGATTCCGCCCATGGCGCTCCGGGAGTGTTCGAGGATGCGTTCCATGGCCTGGCGGAAGTAGCTGCGTACCGCCTTCGGACCGATAACGACCCTGTTCTTTTCGGTGTCGAAGGCCAGGAATCCCGTCCAGCGCTTGAATGTGAGGGTGAGGGCGTCGTACCAATGGGCGGCATTGACGATGTCGGGGATTTCGCCTTTTCGGAACGAGGGCATGGCCTCGCCGTGGGCAGGGCCTTCTATGAAGATGGGGAAAGAGTTTCTTTCGGGTGCTTTGGCGCTGGTCGCCTGACCTATGGTCACGCCGGTTTTAGCGCTCGCCGCGGCCTCGGCGCGGATTTCCCGGGCAAAGCGCAGCAAAAACGGTTTCAGATAGTTTTCATTGAAGCCGCTCTTCGCGAAATGATCGGGTTTTTTGAGTAGCGCTTCGCCCCGGTCGATATCCCAGACGCCGACCCGTCGCCAGAGGCATAGTTCGCCATCTCTCCAGGCCCTTAGCCCTGGGCTGCCCATCACTTCACGGCGCACGACACCTAGCCCCAAGCCCTTGAGGCCAACATGATTGACTTCCACGGGGAAACCCTCGCCGGCCCGCATCGCTTCCCAGGGGCTGGGAGCCAGGCCTGGCAGGGTGTAGGGCCCGGGCGCGGCGCTGATATCCTTGATGCCGATAAAACCCTTGCCTGGTTCATTGAGGCTGTCGATACCCGCGACACTAGGATAGCCGGCGAGGCGGCGTACAACCTGCCTCATGGCGGCGATGTAGTGTTCTTGGAGATAGTCCTGGATTCTGCTGCCTTCGATATGGATACCCGGGGCCAGATCGTTCCCGGCGAAGAAGAGGCTGAACATGGTCGCGCAGGCGAGGCGGGAGTGATTCGAAAACCACTCCATGCGGGGATAGGAAGGGCCCATCTCCTGGTGAAGGAGGGCGGCGCCGGATGCCTGGAAGTTGCGCGGCTCGAATCCTAGGGCTTCGAGGGTCCAAAGGGGAGCACCGTCGCCGCCCGTCCAGCGGCTCCAGACATCCTGGTGCGGATCGATGAAGAGATTGACGCCCCAATGGGCCGCCTTTTCCGCTAAGGCTTCCAGATAGTCCAGATAGGCGTAGTCGTAGGTGTCCGGTCCTTCGTGTTCTACCGCCTCCCAGGTGACGAGGAGGCGAAGAAAGCGCTGACCCCAGGAGGAAAGTCGGGCGAAGTGCTCGTCGGCTTCTTCCAGGGGGAAGGGACGGCCGACGAAAGATAGCTTTCCGCCTTCGTAGAAGCCTTCTCGTAGGTGGCTGCGACCGTCGGGCTTTGTCGGGACCTTGCTGTCGCCCCCCAGGTTCAGCCCGCGCAGAATCAGGTGGCGTCCGAAATCGTCCGTAAAATGGTCGCCTGCTATTTTCATATATCCCTATCCGTTGCTTTTGGGATTCGTGGAGTGATCCGCCCGGGGGCGGCCTGGAGACGGCCGGATCAGGCGGGCGAAGGCATCGGGGGATGGGCACTGGAAACTGTACTCCTGAGGGCTGAAAGGATGTCGGAGAACCAGAAGATGGGCGTGGAGGCAGAGCCTGCCCAAGGGATCGCTGCGGGCTCCGTAGCGGGGGTCTCCGGCGATAGGGTGGCCCGATTCGGCGAGATGGACCCGGATCTGGTGTTTACGCCCGGTTTCGAGCCTTAATTCGATTAAAGAATAAAGCTCGCCGGCTTCGGCCAGTTGCCAGCGGGTGATGGCCCTCAGGGCGCCAGGCGCTCCCGGCCTGGTCGAATACATCGTGCCGGCGCGGTTTTCCACAAGCCAAGTATCGAAGATACCGTTTTCGCCCCCCATCTTCCCCTCTACGACGGCGATATAGCCCCGTTCCATGACCAGCTCGTTCCAGTTATCCATAAGGCGCTTTTTCGCCGCCGCGTGTTTGGCGAAAACCATGACTCCCGAAGTGTCCCGGTCCAGACGGTGTACGACGGCGGCTCTGCCTTTGGGATTCGTTCGCCGGATATGGTCTGTTACGATATCGTAGAGACTTTTGATTCTCGATCCTTCGGGGGCGATGACCGGAAGTCCTTCGGGTTTTTCGACGACGACGATATCCTTGTCTTCGAAGAGAAAATCAATGGTACGGCGTCTCCCAGCCGCCGGAATGGACCGCCTGGAGTCTCGATGAGTATCTGGATCCGCTTGTCTCCGTCGCATAGGGTTATTCTACATCGTGGCGCTTGGATGGACTATAGCTGGACTATGGATGAAGGGCGGTTGCCGCAAAATCGACGAACGGTTAGGATTGGGCCGAGGAGCATACAATGGTAATAGAACGTTCAAGCCTAAAGACAGAGATAAAACCACGCATGCGGGAAGGTAAGGGCGATGTGGCGCTGACGCATCTCGGCGGCGCGCGACTTCAAAAGCATCTGAGGCTCCTGTCGGAGATTGTGATCCCCCCTGGATCGAGTATCGGGCAGCATCCCCACCTGGCGGAAACAGAATACTATATAATTCTCGAAGGCACGGCCCTTGTGAATGACAACGGGGCGCCGATCGACGTGAAGCCCGGAGATATCGTGGTCACCGGCGGCGGAGCTTCCCATAGCATTGAGGCGACCGGCGCGGTTCCGCTGAAGATGATCGCGGTCATCGTAACCGACGAATAAGGGAGTAGAGGCAGATACTTCCCGCCACGACCACGTTGAGCGAATCGACGCCTTTGCTCATGGGTATGTAGATTTCCCGCGAGCAAAGACCGGTGATTTCGGCCGGTAAGCCGAACCCCTCGTTGCCGAGAATGAGGATAAGGGGAGGCGTCGAAGTTTCTTCGTCGAGCGCGTCTTTCGTCGATGCCGCGGCGGGCAGGGGCTGGGCTCTCGCCGAGAGCGTCGCGGCTACCAGGTCGAAACCCCGGACGGCCAGTGTCCGCAGCGCGGTTTGGTCGCAGGCGTAGAGGGGAAGGCTGAAGGCGTTGCCCATGGAGGCGCGCAAGGCTTTGCGGTAATAAGGATCGGCGCAGCCATCGCCGAGAAGGACGCCTCTCGCCCCCAGGCCCGCCGCGGAGCGAATAAGGGCTCCGACGTTGGATGGGTCGGTGACGTTCCAGAGGCAGAGCCAGAGGTCGGCAGTGTCGGCCTGTTCGTGCGTCGGCCATAATCCCGAGGCGTTTCTCAATTCCGGACGCCGGCCGAGGGCCAGCGCGCCGTGGTGGAACTTGAATCCCGCCAGCGCGCAAAGCTCGGCGTGGTTCATGGTTACGATGGGGAATTTTTCGCTATACGCTTCCAGCCACTGGTTTCCGCTCTCCGGGGAGCGCAGAAGGCCTAAAATTTCGATTCCGTACTCCAGGGCCTTTTCGATGACGATGCGGCCTTCGAGGGCCATGAGTCCTGTCCTGGAATAATCCTTGTCCTTGAGATCAGCAAGAAGCCGGGGATCGAATTCCATCGCGCCTTACTTCTTCTTGTCGAATTCGTCGGATTTTTTTTCGATCCACTCCCCGGTCGCCTTGGCGGCATCCTCGATCGTCTGAATAATTGCCTTTAGCAGTTTTTCCCCCGCCTTGCCCATCCTGTAAAAACCCTTGGCGGCATCGCTGTCGCATACCTTGGCTGCTTGGGAGACGGCGTTTTTGTATTCCTCGTCGCTCATCTTCTTATGAGCGTCTTTCAGAGGGCTGCCGTCCTTGGCGTAGCCGTATTTTACGGCATAGAAGGCCATCGTGATATCGACCAAGGCTTTTTCTTCATCGGCAAGCCGCCTGTCCAAAAGATGTGCGACATCGCTGTGGGGATTTCTTATCTTGAACCAGAGAAAATCGCCGAAGACGCTTGTGGCGCATAAGGCGACAAAAGAGATGAGAAAGATCGTTTTTATCGCGTTGCGCGACACAGCATGCGCCCGCTTCATTTTTCGAGGAGTTCCGCGATGAGCTCGGGCGCAAGCCTGAAGGGAGAGCCGAGCCCCTGGCAGAAATGATGCACCTTGAGGAGATGGATGGAAAGTTCGGAATACACGAGCATATCCTCGCCCTCGACGCAGGCCCCGGGCGGAAGGTCGGCGGGGCGTAGGCTCACCGCGGTCTTATGAAAGAGCCCGTCGTTCCAGGGGCAGGGCAGCATGCCCCTGGCATCGCCGGCCTGGACGAGAAGATTCCTTACCTTGATGGGTTCGCCCAATCCTTTGGATCCTTCTTCGGCCAGTTGGGCGAGTTCCCACGCGACCTGGTCGAAATCCATGCCCAGGCGGGCAAAGGCGGCCTCGTCTTCTGCGATGATCTCCTCGGGAGGGCGTGTATCGGTACCCAAAAAGCCCCCGGCGGTGAGGACCCCCGGAGCCATCCTGGAAAAAGCTTCTCTATCCGATGGTTTTACTTTCATGACTCACTCCCTTAGGCGAACTTGTCGAAGTAGATTTTTTCCTCGGCCATGGCGTTCTTTTTCATGACATTTATGCAGGCGTTGATCATGCCGGGAGAACCGCAGAGGTAACCCTCGAACCCCTTGGATTTGTCGATCCTCCCCTGGAGATAGCGATCCAGAACATCGGTGATGAGGCCTACCTCGCCCTGCCATCCTTCCTCCTGGGTCGGTTGTTCGGAGAGCGCGGGCACGAAATGGAAGCGGGGCCAGGAGGAGGCGAGTTTGCTCAATTCCTCTAAATAGAACATGTCCTTCTGGGTCCTGGCGCCGAAGAAGTACCATATCTCCTTTTCCGGGAAAGCGCCGGTTTCGTGCATGTGGTGGATCATGCTCTTCAACGGAGCCATGCCCGAGCCTCCGGCTACGCAGATCATGGTGGCGGGGGTGTCGTGGATATGAAATTCGCCGAAGGGGCCGACCACTTCCACCGTATCGCCCTGCTTGAGGTGTTTGTGCACCCAGGTGG
Source organism: Spirochaetales bacterium Spiro_12 (assembly GCA_001603165.1). Lineage (GTDB taxonomy): Bacteria > Spirochaetota > Spirochaetia > Treponematales > Rectinemataceae > UBA2256. The sequence goes on along the minus strand of LVBN01000092.1, from coordinate 12,147 downwards.
TGGCGATGCCGCCGGGCACCAGGCGAACGAGAAGCTCGACATGCTTCTTATCGCTGGGACGGGAGGACATGGAGTAGGCGCGCTGGGTGCTTTCGGCGATGTCGCCGTAGGGAGGCACCACCAGTTGGACGTACTGGCCGGCCTGGAATTCGATCTCCTGGTCTTCCAGGGCGAGGTAGAGTTCCTTGATGTCGTAGGTGAGATCCTTGAGACTCTCGACCTTGGCCTTGAACTTTTTGATGGAGAAGAGCTCCTCGGGCAGCTCGATTTCTAGGTTCTGCCTGACCTTTATCTGACAGGCCAGACGGATATTTTCCGCGATTTCCTTGGGGATCATGTAGGGAAGCTCGGTGGGCAGGTGGGGGCCCACGTCGGTAAGGACCTTGCACTTGCAGGCGCCGCAGGAACCGCGACCGCCGCAGGCGGACGGAACGAATATGCCTTCCGCCGCCAGGGTGCCCAACAGGGGAGAGCCGCCCTTGACGGTGAGTTTTTTCTTGCCGCCGTTGATGCTGACTTCCATATCGCCATAGTTGTTGAGGAATTTATCCAGGATGGCGATGATGAAGGCGAGAACGGTGGAGACGCCGGCCACAGCGAGAGGTCCTGTCAATATCTGGTTCATAGGGCGCTCCCTGTCACTGTACGGCTATCATGCCGGAGAAGCCGATGAACGCCATGGCCATGAAGCCTATGGTGATGAGGGTTATGCCCGTGCCTTTGAGACCCGCGGGAACGGCGTTGTTCTTGTCCAGCTTCGTCCGTATCGCGGCCAGAAGCATGATCGCCAGCCACCAGCCGGCGCCGGACCCGAAGCCGAAGATCACGGATTGAAGGAAGTTGTAGTTGCGGATCTGGAGAAAGAGTATGACGCCCAGGACGGCGCAGTTGACCGTGATCAGGGGAAGGAAAATGCCAAGAGCCATGTAAAGGGATGGGGAAAAGCGGTCGATGATCATCTCCAGCATTTGCACCACGCCGGCTATGACAATGATGAAAATGATGAAGGAGAGGTATTCGATGGCCAAGGGACGGATGAGGAAATTGAGTACCGCCCAGCAGATGGCCGCGCAAATGCCGATGACCATGGTGACGGCGAGGCCTAAGCCCATAGAGCTTTTGAAGTCCTTGGAAATGGATATGAAGGAGCAGGTGCCCAGAAAGTTGGCGAGCAGAATGTTGCTGGTGAGTATGCTCGCCAGGAAGAGGGGAAGGATGCCTACGTTTGGTGCGTTCATGCTGACCTCCTCACTGCTTCGCCGGAGCCGGGCTCGCGGCGCCTGGGGCCTTAGGCTTGGGCGCTTTAGCGGCAGCCTCGGCCTTCGCCTTGAGAATATTTGCCGCCCAGAGCGCCAGCGCCACCAGGAAGAAGGCACTGGGCGCCATCACCATGATGGTCCAGGGGGTGAAGCCTTCGCCGAAAACCTTAAGTCCGAAGAATGTGCCGAAGCCCAAAAGCTCGCGCACGAAGGCTATGCTTATGAGCACCCAGCCATAGCCCAGGCCGTTGGCGACGCCGTCCAGGAAGGAAAGCCCGGGCTTGTTAGCCGCGGCGAAGGCCTCGGCCCTTCCCATGAGGATGCAGTTGGTGATTATAAGGCCTACGTAGGGACCGAGTTGCTTGGAAATGGCGGGCTGGTAGGCTTTGAGCAAGATGTCCACGATGATGACGTAAAAGGAGAGGACGAGAACCTGGACAATCATGCGCACCTTGCGGGGGATGAGATCTTTGAGCAGGGAAAGGGTCCAGGAACCCATGGCTGTGGCGAAGGTGACGCCCAGCACCATGACGAGGGTATTGCTGAGATTGTTGGTCACCGCCAGGGTAGAGCATATACCGAGGACCTGGACGAAGATGGGGTTGTTCGACCAGAGCCCTTCCCTGAGCACTTTGCGGGCGGGACTCATAGGCTGCCTCCGATTTCTTTCACCGCGGCGAGGGCCTTGGCGACGAGAATTTGAACAAAGTCCGAGGTGCGGCTGGCCCCGGTTACGGCATCGACCCTGGAGTTCTCAGGATCGGGATCGCCCTTGCCCGTACCCTGGGCGACGATCACCCTGCCTTCGGCGCTCACTTTTTCGCCCTTGAATTGCTCGGTAAACCAGGCCTCCCCGATGCGGCCGCCCAGGCCGGGGGTCTCCTGTTGTTCAAGGATTTCGAAGCCTAAAATGCGCTCGGCCGGGGGATCGGCGGCCAGAATGGCGGTGATGGGACCCCAGAGGCCGGGATTGGTGATTTTCACGGCCAGGTATGGGGTTCCGTCGATTTCGGCGCTGTAAGCCGACGCCGCGGAAATCGGCCGGGCGGGTAACTCTTTTACCTTGGACAGGTAAAGTTCCTCGATTTCGCTCTTGGCTGTCGAGGAATCGGCAAGTCCGAAGGCTGCCAGCACGGCGTAATGGGAGGCGTAATTCTGGTTGGCCTCGACCCGGGGCAGGGTGACCTGATTGGCCACCGAGAGCAAGAGGACAAAGGCCACGCAGACGATAAAGGTAAAGACCACCACGTAGCCCAGGGAATCTTTTTTGGGTTTCATTGCGTGTCTCCCGTCGCTTTGGCCGCTGGCTTTTTGGAATTGTCGAAGGCCATGTCGATGAGGATGGCGAAGGTGTTGCCGAAGAGAATAGCGAAGCTGGTGCCTTCGGGGAAGGCCGAGAATGTCCGGATGATCACGACGGTGGCGCCGATGAGGGCTCCGTACACGTAATGAGCCTTGGGTTTCTTGGGCGCGGAGACCGGGTCGGTGGCCATGAAGACGGTGACGAAGAGGAAGGACCCTGCCAGGAGGCTTTCCATGGGAAGGGCTTTGGGGACGCCGCCGAAGTAGAGGGCCGCGTTGAGAGCCGCGGCGGCGGCGGCCGAGGCGAGCATGATGCGCCAGCTGGCGGTTTTGGTGGCGATGAGGTAGATCGCCGCCGCGGCCACGAGAGGCACCATGCCTTCGCCCATCGCCCCGGAGCGAAGGCCGAAGAGCAAGGAGCTGAGCTCGACCTGCCGGCCGGCGCGCATGAGCCCCAGGGGCGTGGCCGACGCGACCACGTCCGCGGCAGTGGTCCCGAAGGCGCCGAAGCTCGTATACGATGCCGATAGTACCACAGCGAAGGAAATATACACGAAGGCTCTGCCGGTTATCGCGGGATTGAAGATGTTGCGGCCAAACCCTCCATAGACCCCTTTGCCCAGGCCTACCGCGAAAATTATGCCGACGCCGATAATCCACAAAGGTGTTTTGGGCGGAAAGGCGAGGGCGTAAAGAGCGCAGGTGACCAGGACCGCCTCGCTCACCTTGCCCGACTTTTTCCGCTCGAAGAGCCACTCGGTAGCGACTCCGCAGACGAAAACGACGGCCGCCACAAGCAGGAGCCTATAGCCATACATCCATAACCCGTACAAATAAAGGGGGATGAGGGAGTAGAGGACCCTTCTCATCATCGGCTGCTTGAGAAATGTGAGCACGGTGGAGTTCCTCCTGCCGAATAGAGTAGTATATAAACTCGAGTTTTGCAAAGCCGTAAAAGACTGCGACAGGAGGCATATACTGAAGCTTCACCTAAGCATCGCCCCGGGCCAAGGTCTGGAAACGCTGCGCCTGGGGCTCGTTCAAGCGAAGGGGTTGAAATGGGACTATTTTGGGCAAAATGCCGATGGGATCGGCGTGGACCGACGGACCGGAAACGCCGGACCCGGGGCGAGCAACCCCCATGCGGAGGCGCTCAAGGAAGCCAGGGCAAAGGGCGGGGCTTTAGTCTCCCCGGAGCGGAAGGCCGCCCTGCGATCCTTGCTGCACTACGGCAGTTATAAGCCTGCGGGCAGGGCCAAGCCTTCCAGCGAGTACCTACTGCAAGCCTTGTTGGAGGAGGATTTCCCGCAGGTCAATTATTTCGTGGATTCCATAAACATCGTGAGCCTGGTTTCGGCCTACCCTATCAGCATAATCGATTTGGATAAGGCAGGGGAGGCTTTCCTGGTTCGTCGGGGTTTCGAGGGCGAACGCTATGTCTTCAATCAAGGCGGACAAAGCATCGACCTGAAGGACCTACTCTGCGTTTGCCGCAAAAACGACCAGGACTGGCTGCCCACGGCAAATCCGGTGCGGGATTCCATGGCTACAAAACTCTTCCCCGGGGCTTCCCGGGCCCTGGCCTTTATCTACGCGCCCGGCGGGCCGGAAGGCCGCGATCTCGAGACAGCCTGCGAGCAATTGACGCGCTATCTCTCCAACGCCGCTGCCTCGGCCGAGTGGAGCATTCTGTAAATGAACGCGCCGGCCCGCCGGTATTGTCATCGGCCCCGGTAATCGCTACCATCTGCCCGATGGAACTACTGGATTCGAGCGACAAAAGCCTCAAGCTGGCGGGCCAGGCTATTGCGGCGGGCAAACTCGTGGTGATCCCCACCGAAACCGTCTACGGCCTCGGCGCGGACGCTTTCAACCCGGATGCCGTCGCCCGCGTATTCGAGGCGAAACGCCGTCCCAGCTTCGATCCGCTCATAGTTCATATCGCCAGGCTGGATCAGATCGATCGCCTGGTTTCGAAGTTTACGTCGAAAGCCAGGCTTTTGGCCGAAAATCTCTGGCCGGGCCCCCTCACCCTGGTATTGCCGAAGCGCTCCGAGGTCCCTGGTATTGTCACCTCCGGTTTGGATACCGTGGCGGTGCGCTTTCCCTCCCAAGTCCTGGCGCGAAAGATCATAGAGTATTCCGGTACCGTGGTGGCCGCGCCCAGCGCGAATCCTTTCGGCTATGTCTCACCCACCACGGCCCACCATGTGGCCCGAAGCTTGGGCGATAGGGTGGATTTCATCGTCGACGGCGGAGCCTGCGAAGTGGGCCTTGAGTCCAGCGTCCTGGATATGGCGGGACCGGCCCCCCGCCTCCTGCGTCCCGGTGGCATGCCCCTGGAACGTATCCAGGAACTTATCGGGGAAGTGCTGCTGCCCCAGGCCCCGGAGAAAGTCGTGACAAGCCCTGGACAGCTGCCGAGCCACTACGCTCCCCACGCGAAACTCTACCTAATGGAGAGAAAAAAGCTCCATTCAGCGTTTGGCATGATAAAGAACCCTGATACAACGGCGTTCATTCTCTTTAACGCCGAAGCCAGGGACGAAATGACAGGCATCGAATCGTTCGGAAAGGTCGAAATCCTTTCGGATAAAGGCGATATGCGCGAGGCGGCTTCCCGGCTCTTCGCTTTGTTGAACGAATTGGATACCCAGGGTATAGAATCGATCTATGCCGAACGGGTTCCCGATCTGGGCCTGGGAAGGGCGATCAACGACAGGCTTTCCCGGGCCTCATACAAGGCGAAATTAAGGTTAGATTGACAAAGTCTCGTCCGCAGTCGAGAATGTGCCCCAATGTCCTCAGCCCGCCTCATGGCCACCGCGCTCCTCTTTTCATTCTGCATCACCATAACCTTTCTCTGCATACTCGCCTGGAGGAAACGCGCATCTTCGGGGGCTTCGGCGATCTGTCTCGCGCTGAGCGGACTTTGCGCGGCGATCTACAATTTCGGCTACGCGATGGAAATAAACGCCGTCTCCCAGGCTTCCCTTTTTTTCTGGGTTCGGTTCCAGCATATAGGAATTCAATTCATCGTACCGTTTTGGCTGCTTTTTTCCCTTTTTATCACGACTAAGAATCGAGACCTTCGGCCCTGGCTCATCGGGCTCGTTTTCTTGGTGCCGACCGCGGGCTTTTTCGCCTCCCAAACCTTGGGAGGGCTCAACCTGCTCCATCCCAACGCCCATATGGCCGCGGGGATCGCGCTATCGCCCTTTGCCTACGATCGTACCTGGCCTTTGTATACCATCACTCTGGTGCAGAGCGCCTATTTGGCGGTGAGCCTGGGGCTTTTCATCCGCGCGCTGATCCGAGGTATCCCCTTTCCGAGAAGCCAGGCGGCGATTTACGTAGTGGGCTCGATCGCCCCCTGGATATCCAGCCTCCTTTATAACTTCGGATTTTCACCCAACAACATAGACCTTTCCCCCTTCGCCCTGGGCTTGAGCATTTCCCTTTTCGTGGCGGGATTCCTCAAGATCGGCATTCTCGATATCAGCCCCCTGGCCAGGGATTTGATCTTCGAGGGAATGCAGGATGGCGTTATGGTCATGGATGTCCAGGGGCGCCTTGCCGACATGAACCGGGCGATGCGATCCGTGTTCCCCGGTATCGATATCAAAGAGCCCTTAGCCGAGGCGAGGATGTGGGATAAGGTGTCTCCGGAGTTGCTTCGTCTTTTTACCTGCCCTGATTCCGGGGAAATGGAGTATCAATCCGAACCGAAAGAGGGATCCCCCATATTCCACGTCACCGCCACTCCTTTGAAGAATAGGTCGGGCAAGGTTCTCGGCAAGCTCGTCAATTTCCACGATGTTTCCGATTTGAAGGAACTGCAGCGGAAGTTTGAGTTTTTAGCCTCCCACGATGTCCTTACCGGCTTGTATAATCGACGATATCTCAACGAGGTGCTGGCCAAGGAAATAGAAAAAGCCAATAGGGAACAGGGGGCCCTATCGCTGATCATGCTGGATTTGGATCATTTCAAACAGGTGAACGATCTCTACGGTCACGAGGCGGGCGACAAGGTCTTGGGAGCCGTAGGGGCGATTTGCGCCCATCAGGTGGGCAGGGCGGGCAGGCGTTACACCGTCGGACGTTTTGGCGGCGAGGAAATTCTGATGATCCTTCCCGGGGCCCCTCTCGTGGAAGCCTACGAAGTGGCGGAAAAAACCCGAAAATCCTTGGAGGGGCTCCGGCTTAGGCATGAGGGCTTCGATATTCGGATAACGGCAAGCTTCGGCGTGGCGGGATTAAAATCTGGCTGCGATAACCTCAAAGACCTGCTCATCGCCGCCGATCGGGCATTATATCGAGCTAAGGCATCGGGCAGAAACGCCACGGTGCTGCATTAAATATTTTATTGAGTATGGCCGCGCAGTGGAATAGTCTCGCCGGCCGATGATGGTTCGGCTGCGGGAATAACGGCGACCTGCCCCGGCGGGGTCCCGGTTGCCTTGGGCGCGAGGGGTTTCGCCTCCACCAGATAGTCAAGCATCGATAAGGCATCGATGCCATAGTGGATCTTTCCATAGGCGAGGCTGGCCTGAACTATGTTCTTGGCATATTGTCGCGGCTGGGTCAGGTGCAGGGTTTCCAGAAGAATGTCATCGGAGAGTTCCCCCGATTCCTTGTTCCAGATTGTCATTCTCCCCGGGCCGGCGTTGTAGGCGAACATGGCGCGCATGGGCTTTTTGCCGAAACGGTCGAGCATGTAGGAATAGTAGGTCATTCCAATGGTGAGGTTGTCCTGCGGGTCGGTGAGGGAGTAGGAATTCATTTTTAGGCCCCGGGCTGTTTCGGCGGCGGTGGCCGGCATAAGCTGGGCCAGGCCGACTGCGCCGGCGTAGGAGACAGCTTTCGGATCGAAGACACTTTCGGATCGAATAATCCCGTACGCCAAGGCCTCTGGAATGCCGGGGATAGTCGCCCCTTTCGCCACCATATCGTTCCAGGCCTTTGGGTACATCAGGCCATAGAGTTCGGGGTATCGCTGGCCCGCGCCCCGGTATATCGCGTCCCTGGCCAGGCGCAGCGCGGCGTTGTGCTGGCCTTCCGCGGAAAGCTCAAAAGCCAAGCTCGCGAGCAGGGAGCTGTCCAGGCTGCCCAGATAACGGAGCGCCACCGCCGATGCCATTTCGTCCAGTCCATAGTTGAGATAATTGCGGATGAGCGAAAGCGCGGTCTGAAACCCCGGGCCCGCGGCGGTCAGGGCTTCCGACGGATTGTATCCTGCCTGGAGAACCATCGCCGGCCGGGGGAACGCCGGACTCAGTTCTGTGTTTTGATTCTTATCGTATAAGGCGGGCATCGAAGCCAGAAAGGGAGGTTCCTGGCCGAGACGCCAGGCGGACATGGTCCTGTAATATTCCTCCGCATCCTTGTCGGCCAGGATCGATGCGTATTGCTGGCCGGCGATGGCCCGCGCTTCGTCCACGCCGGAGCCTGCGGCGGCCATGCCTTCCTCCAACAGTCTTCCGCTCAGGTACATCAACCTCGTCCGCATGGAAGCCGAGAGTCTGTCGTCCAGAAGAACAAAAAGCGAATACACGTCGCTCCAGGATTTTTCTCTCAAGAGCCTCCTGAGGAAATCATCGATAATATCGTCGAAACCGGACGCATTGCGCCATCGCCGGGAAATTTCCACCAGGGCGCCGAACTCCAGCGATCTGCCCGCGCCCAGCTCCTCGGCATCCCCCTGGGCTATCCTGCGCATGGTGATATCCAGCCAATACCACAAGGCCCCGTCGGCGTCGCCCGGGGATGGGGCGCTCTCCGTAAGACCGAGGAAGAGGATGGCCGCCTCCCGCTCCTGTTCGGCGATCTGCCAGAGCCTTGCCAGGTAGTAGGCCGCGACCCAGAGCTGTTCCCGCGCCCCCGAGGCTCTCAAGGAAAGCAGCACCGCCTCGGGTACGTCCACAGGGCTGGTGCCGGGCATCTTCGTCTCCTGGGGCGCGATGTCGAAGTAGTCGAGGAAAAAGGCGATTCCCTCGGTCCTCATCCCGGAGGACGCGAAGGCTCTTCCGGCTTCGGAAATCAGGAAACGTTTCGCGTCGGCTTGATGAAGGCGCCTGGCCGCGGCTAGGGCCTGCGCCGCCGCCTGCCCGTACTCCTTAGCCTGGAAATTGGCCCGCATGAGGCAAAGCTCCCTGGTTTCAGGTTCCAGCGACCCGGCCGCCGCGGCCAGGCGCAGCAACTTCGCCCCCCAGCTGTCCAGCGTGGCGGCGTCGAGATACGCCAGGGCCGCGGGAATCCAATCCTGTTCACCCAATCCCGCCCGGGCGGAAAACTCGTAAAAAGAAAGCTCGGCCGCCCTTGCCTTGGCGGTGGCAGGCAGGAGCCGCTTCATGGCGGCCACCGCTTCGAGCGCTTGGGGATAATCCGCCGACTCCAGGGCCCGGCTTATGAGAATTCGGTAAACTTCCCAGTCGGGCCCGAAATATTCGAGCCACTGTAAAGCCAAACTCTTGGTGCCGTGGTAGTCCGTCCGAGACAGGGAGCGCTGCAGCAGGGTTTTCCCCGCTTCGATGGCGGCGGTTTTTTCTCCGAAATGAAAGGCCAGGGAATACATATGGTCCAACAGCACCTGCTTTTCCTGGCTCGGCGCCCCGCCCTGGTCGGCCTGCTCTAAGCGCTTGGCCTCGTAGTACCAGGACTCCGCGCCCATTCCTTCCCTGGCGGGGGAAAGGAAAAACTCCGTGAACAAGCCCTGTTCTGGTATCGAAGTCGGCACAGTCTCCGGTACAGCCGAGACTGTCGCCGCCGGGGCTGTTCCCGGGACAGCTTCGGGCGTCGTCGCGGGCGCTGCCTGCTCTTCGCGAAGTGATTCCTCCGGTCCGGTCGAAGGAATTTCCTGAATCGCCTGGGCGGCTAGATGGAAGGGCGGGACAACAAGAAGACCTAAGCAGAAAAGTCCCAGGATGGGTTTTCCCCAATGATAGCTGGATCGCTTTTTATGCACGGTCGCGTTATATGTCCGCATTTCGCTCTGGCCCCTGTATTCGCTTTACTTTACCGCCGCACGCGCCACTAAGCTTAGCGCGTTTTGATCGTAGGGCCTGCCGTCCAAACCTCCAAAAATATCGATTTGGGTAAAACCTGCCTCGCGCAAGGCCGTCTTCATCTCGAGGGCGGAATATAGGCGCAAGACGAAGGATCTGTCCACCACCTTGTCGCCGTCCCGCAGTATCCAGCGATTACGAACCCCCTCCCAATCATCGACAACCTCGTACTCGGTCCTCACCTGCCAGCCTCCCCGCTCGAATTCTTCGGTGACGAGAAAATCCCTGGCCTCGACCTCCTTGCCCAGGGTTTCCAAAATGAACCAGCCTCCGGGGCTTAGGTTCCGGGCGCAGTTTTTCAACACAAGAAGGTCATCGCGGGGGTTTCCAAAGTATCCGAAACTGGCGAAGAGATTCAGACAGAGCTTAAAGCTCTTTGGCCGTAAAAAGTGTCGTACGTCCTGGTGAATAAACTCGGGCTGGATCGGGGCTCCCGCGGCTGTTTCCTTCGCCGCGTCCAAATAGGCCTGGGTAATGTCGACCCCCGTGACCGCGAATCCCCGCCGGGCGAATTCGCTGGTGTGCCTGCCCACTCCACAGCATATGTCGAGCACCGGCGCGCCCGGCCCGATGGGAGCGAGCTTTAGGATATTGTCAACCGAGGTTTTCACCTCCGCCCATCGGATTTCGTCGAACATCAGGGGAGCGTAGGTAATCCAAAAAGTTTCGTCTTCGAACCATTCCGACATCCCTAGAGCGCTCCATTTTCCACGACAAGTCCCATCACGTAGGAAACCAGATCCATAGCGAGTTCGCCGGAAAAATCGGCGACCATATCCCGCAGTTCCTCCCATTCGTCATGGTTTAAAGGACTTCCGTCGTAGTCTTTCAAGAAAATACCCGCCGTCGCGATCAACCAGGCCTTCGCCCGCTCCCCCTCCTTCGAAAGTTTTTCCTCGAAGGCAAGCCCGATTTCATCCCGAAGAGCCAAGGGCAGAAAACCGAGGAAACGCTGGATATCGGTTTTGTACAAGAATGCCCTGGCCTGCGCCGGCGCCTTGCCGGCATCGTCCAAGGATCTTGAGAGATCGCTCAATGTCTTCTGGGATGGCTTCATCCTTCAATTATCGACAGCAAGGGACCGGGCCTTGACCGACAAAGGCCTAAAGGCTGGCGCGTATAAAGCCGCGCATTCTCAGGGAGCGAGCGCTGTTCCGGCGCGATGCCCTTAAGGATACCATTTTATTGCTGATCTTAGGTGCCTCCGTAATTCCTGTCAAACGATTTTAAAGAATCGATCCACGTCGAGCTCAGACCAGGGCCGCGAGGATGACGAAATCATAGATAGCGTGGCCGAGGGCGAGGGCATGGAGATTTTTCCCGCGCACTCTGAAGTAGGAGAAGAGCAGGGCGAGCAGGGTGGAGACGATCATGCCGAAAAAGCCCTGGGAGGCGTGGGAGAGACCGAAGATCAGGGCAGAAATGAGAAGGGCTGTCAGGGCGGAAAGCCCTGTCTTTTCCAGAAGCCGCGGGGCGAAGATTCTGAAAAATAGTTCCTCCGCATAACCGATCGTCAGACTTGAAAACGCCATGACAAGGTAAAGCGCGGGGCTTGCCCCAGGCATTGGCAGGCTGGCGAGGAGCGGATTGGATGCGCCGAGGACATAGGCAAGCCCCGCGATGCCGAGGGCGAGCACGCCGGCGGCCGTCGCCACGGTCAGGCCGCCCACGAAATCTTTCCCCTTGGGTAGCCTGACCGATTCGCGGGTTAGGCCTATTTTTTTCATTATAATAAAAACAATAATGATTCTTGCGCAGTTTTTGGCCGCAGCGAAGGCAAACCACGGGACGGAGAAGGCCGGTATGGGGGGCTGGGGCAGAAACAGGTCTGCCCAGACGAGGCCGTAGGCGGCGAAGAGTATTAAAAGAACCTTGGATTTTTCTGAAGGAAGAGCCTTTTTGCGTTCTGATGTTTGATCTTCGTTCGACCCGGGTGATTGTTCGTCCATCGGGTCGATTTTACCTTAAAGCGGCGCCTCTGTCAGGACTATCGGATTCGAGCTCGCGAAAGGTCGGCGTTCGAAGATTGAATCGCTGTTTCTCATTTCATGCGTTGATCTTTCGATGGATTTTTCATGGAAAGCTTTTTTCCGCGATTGCGCTGGGCGCATGGCGTTCGGGCTCTCCAGGACGGCGCCGGTCGTTTGGGTTGCCCTGAGCGCGGCTTTTGGTTTTTATCCCGCCAGGGCGGCCCGGAGCCTGAATAGTTGCCGGATTTTCGAGTGGGCCTGTGGGGCTTCCATCTGTGCCTGCGTCTTAGGGGGCGTGTCGGTCAGCTTGCTCGGGCTGCCTGGGGGAATGCGGGGCAGCGGTCGGGCTGCAAAAGGTGGCGGGCGCGGGCCGGGGCGCGGTTCCCGCTTCCGGTTTCCGGAAGCGGGAACCGCGCTCGCCTTCGGCCTCGTGCTGGGAGCTTCGGCGGCCCTGGCCGAGACCGCCTACGCTCCTCCGAAGGAACTCTCCAGATTCGCCGCCAGTGCCTTCGCCGGCAGGCTGGAAAGCGACAGTCGCTTGAGCGTTTCGGG
>LVBN01000091.1 GCA_001603165.1 Spirochaetales bacterium Spiro_12 | reverse complement strand
GTGGGGGCGGGAGGCTACAGCTCCCGCCCCCACGCCCCCGCCGCCCGAGCGGCACCCTGAGAAGCGGTCTTAACGTTTGAACTATCGGCTCGAAAGCCGTACATTTATTAAAACGCTCGTCACAAAAGAGCGAAAAGGAGAACTAAATGGCAAGACCCAAAAGTCTTAATATCGCCGAGATGAGCTACGACGAAGTAGCGGCCCATCTCAAGACCAACGACACGATCCTCATTTCCATGGGATCCAACGAAAAGCACGGAGCCCACTGCCCCCTCGGGACCGACGCGTTCACCGCCATGGGCGTTATCGAGAGAGCGGCCAAGCTGTCCAACACCCTCTACACCCCCTGCATCCCCGTCGGCTACTCCCCCCACCACATGGGCGAGCTCGGCCAGGGCACCGGCACCCTCACCTTCTCCGGCGACACCTATCGCCGGGTTGTCTACGACCTGGCCAAGAGTCTCATCTACCACGGCTACAACAAGCTCGTCTTCGTCACCCACCACGGATCCAACTCCAAGGTGATCGACGAAATCCTGCGCAGGATCCGTTACGAGTCCGGCGCCTTCGTGGGCTGGTACAAAACCCCCACCGAGCGCAACTACGAGCTCCTAAAAGGTATCGTCGAGGGACCGCCCGAGGAAACCCCGGGATGGCACGCCGGCGAGATCGAGACCAGCACGGCCTGGGCCTATAGCGGCTTTATCGACATGGACAAGGCCAAGCCCGACCGCACCCACGCCCCCCGCTGGATGGGCCCGGCTTTCAGCAAGCACGACGGCTCCGGCATGGTCACCTTCCAGGGCGGCGAGAACATGTGGGTTCCCATGGAGCACCACGAGTACTCCGACACCGCCACCATCGGAAACCCCCTGCGCGCCAGCAAGGAAAAGGGCCTCAAGTTCTTCGAACTGGCCGCCAAGGGCCTGGCCGACCTCCTGGAGGAAGTCAAGAAGTTCCCCATCAAGGTTCCCGCCGAAAAGCGCGAATTCAACAACCGCGCCTAAGCGACCCAGGACCTAGTCACATGCAATGTAAAAGGCTCTTTTCGAATCTTTAGGATTCGAAAAGAGCCTTTTACATTCCGGGGTCTGACCCCAACCAAAAATTAACCGGAGAACAGCGTGAAACGATTGGAAAACAGAGTGGCCGTGGTCACAGGCTCGGCCCAGGGCATGGGCTACGCCATCGCCACCGCCCTCGCCGACGAAGGCGCCAAGGTTGTCATCACCGACATCAACAAAACCCAGATCGACGCCGCCGTCGATTCCCTCAAAGCCAGAGGCTGCCAGGCCGCCGGCTATCCCATGGACGTCACCAAGAAAGCCGATGTCCAGGCGGTCATGGCCTTGGTCAAAAAAGACTTAGGGTCCATCGACATCCTGGTCAACAACGCCGGCGGCGGCCTCAATACCCCCTACGAACTGGAGGAAATCGAGGAAAAGCACTGGGACCTGGTGCTCAACGTCAACCTCAAGGGCGCCTTCTTTTGCTGCCAGGCGGTCCTGCCCTACATGATAGAGGCCAAGCGCGGCGCCATCGTCAACATCTCGGCGCTGGCGGGCCACTGGAGAGCTTCCCTGGCCGGCGTCGCCTATACCTCCGCCAAGGCGGGGGTCGAAGGCCTCATGCGCCAGCTCGCCTACGACTACGGCCAGCACGGCATCAGGGTCAACGCGGTGGCCCCCACCGTCACCATCACCGGCGATCGCATGAAAAACCTCTGGGGCAACAAAGCCGAGGAGGAGCAGGAGCGCATCATGAAGGCCATACCCCTAAGGCGCCTCTCCGAACCCAGGGAAATCGCGGCCGCCGTGGTCTTCCTCGCCTCCGACGAAGCCAGCTACATAACCGGCATCACCCTCGACGTGGTCGGCGGCCGTTACCTCCGCTAAATCCAAAGGAGCCAAAACTATGAACGAACAATGGACAGTCCTCCTTCCCGAACCCATCGAGGAAGAAGCCAAGCAACTCTTGATCGACTCCGGCCTCAAGGTGGTCCAGTCGCCCGGCAAAGACCCCGCCGTCGTAGGCCCCCTCATGGTCGACGCCGACGCGGTGGTCCTGCGCACCGGCATCAAGATGACGCCTGAACTCATCGCCCAGGGCAAAAAGCTCAAGACCATCTCCCGCACCGGCGCCGGATTCGACAACGTCGACCTCAAGGCCGCCACAGAACACGGCGTGATCGTCTCCTCCAGCCTGGGAGTGAACACCACCACCGTGGCCGAACATGCCCTGGCCCTCATCTTCGCCCTCTACAAGCAGCTTCCCACCCTGGACAGGGAAACCCGCAAAGGCAACTTCAAGATCCGCTACGCCTACCTGCCCAAGGACTTAAGGGGCAAAACCCTGGGCGTCATCGGCTGCGGCCGCATCGGCCAGACCATCGCCAAGGCCTGCTACGACTCCTTCGGCATGAAAATCGTCGGTTACGACGAGTTTTTGCCCCCGGCCGTGCAGAAAAGCCTCTCCTCCTGGATCGAGTTCGTCGACCTCGGGGAACTCTGCCGACGCTCCGACCTCATCACCATGCACGTCCCCCTGACCGACGGCACCCGCAACCTCATCAACGCCGAACGCCTGAGTCTGATGAAGAAAGACGCGGTGATAGTCAACACCTCCAGGGGAGGCGTCATAGACGAAGTCGCCCTGGCGGCGGCCCTCAAGGCGGGCAAGCTGGGCGGCGCCGGCCTCGACGTCTTCGACGACGAGCCGCCCAAGGCCGACAACCCCCTGCTGGACTGCGACAACGCCCTCCTCACCCCCCACGCCGCCGCCCTCACCACCGAGTGCGTCGTGCGCATGGCCGTGGCGGGCAGCCAGCGGGTCATCGACATGGCCGCCGGCTTCAATCCCGGCAACATCGCCAACCCCGAAGTCCTCTCCTTAGAGCGCTGGAAGGGCCTCAAGGCTAAAAATTAGGCCCCGCGAAAAAACCAGATAGGATTACGCCAATTTCAAAAGTCCGTTAATTGTTGAAACCAGCTTTTCAAAACTNNTCCAGCTTCTCCACCCTATTACATACGCCCCCAGATCCAGGCCTTAGCCGATACTATCCACCAACTCAACCAAGGGACAGAAGCGCACAAGCATACCGGCGACTTCCCTCGTATAGGACTGTTGTATATCGTTCGCCACTAGGATATTCATCGAACCAGGGTGCAGCGCCCTAAACGCCCTTATCCCCCCGGGATCGAAGGCTGAGGCCGACCACTTCACCTCTATAGCCACAGGATCTTTCCCCCTTCTGCGACAGATGAAATCCACCTCCCTGCCCTGCTTGTCCCTCCAGCAGAGGATCTCATCGTCTTGCAAGCCGGTTTTAAGCTCATTAAGCACAAGATGCTCCCAAAAGAAACCTTTGTCCTTGCCGGGAATTTCGTGCAGCCCCTGTGACCAGGAAACAAACCCCGTATCGAAGCCATAGACCAGAGGTGTGGACACAATCTCCCGGGAATGCCCGTCGCTGTAGGGTCTCACGACCCATACCAAATGGGTTGATTCCAGGATCGCCAGATAGTTGGCTATTGTCGGCCGCGATACGCCGCAGGCGGCTGCGAAAGCCGCCGCGTTGAAGCGACAGGAACTCTGGGCGAGCAAAAGCTCGGCGAATTTCAAGAAGGAATCTCTTCGCTCCAAGCGGAATAACTCGAGAATATCCCGTGCCCAGAAGGCTTCCATCCATTCTGAATAGTCCTTGTCATCCCTTCTTTCATCCAGGAAAAAACCGGGCAGACCTCCATTGAGAAAACGCCTTGCTCTATCCCCGTAGCCGGGAAAATTCGAATCCTTTTCGCATAACGGAGTCAGGCGCAGCTCGCTCTTTCTTCCCGCCAAGGTATCCTTGAATTTCACCGAAGCTCCGAGCGTCGAAGCCCCTGTGGCGATAATTTTAACCTGAGGAAAGTGATCCGCCGCGATCTTAAGCAAGGCTGCGGGATCCGGAAGGCGATGAACCTCGTCCAGAGCGATAAATCCTTCCGGCGCAGACTTCAAAAAAGCTTCCGGGTCTTCCAGCTCCCTGCGCACAGAAGGCAACTCGCAATCATAATAACGAATCCCATCAATGCTGCGGCAGAGCAAAGTCTTCCCCACGCGTCGAACCCCGGAAAGCCAGACTATAGGTCGCTTTTCCCAGAGAGTGAGGATTTTATTTTTCCACCATACACGCTCTATCATACCCATAGTATGAAATAAAAAATGACCAAACGCAAGCCTGTTTGCGTTTGGTCATGACTATTCGCAAGTTCACTTTACAATTGAACCTAGTGTTACGATACTATTTTTAACCCATATTGTCTGTACTTTTCTGTTTGTTGAAATACTTAACTGATTTCAGCTCTTTAAAATGCTGATCTTGTGTCCACAGTATAGCATTATACTTTTTGGCTATTGCATAGATGATACTGTCTGCCATTGCTAGTTTTTTTTCTTTTCCAACTTTTGCAGCATAGATTGCCAAATCTGTATCCAGATTTATTACATGCCCTTGTTTCATATGGGCGATTGCATAAATTGCCTTGTCTTCATCTAATTCTATTATTAATTTCTTGAACACTTCATAGATCGTTATTGAAGGGACAAGAAGATGATCTGTATCCTCAATGATCGATGATACTTCTTCTCCTACAGAACTCCCAGCAAAGTATTCTAGCCAACATGAAGAATCTACAACATTCATAGTCTATCTTCTTCTCTTTGGATATCAGTATTAATCCCTTTAAAAGCTCCTTTGAGTTTCTTCATTGGCTGGATAGGGACAAGCTCGATTCTTGATCCATAGGTAATAATCTCTAATTTGGCACCTACACGCAACCCAATAGTCTCTCTTATTTCTTTAGGTATAACTACTTGATATTTGCTTGATATAGTAATTGTTTTCATCGATAGGCTCCTTGTCTTACTATAATGCTATCGATGGCAATTGTCAAGTTTTTCTGCTATCGGGGCGCCGAAGGCGTCCAGCTAACAGGCTTTATCGGGCTTCATAAAAAGAACTTCGCCTTAAGCTCCAGCAGGTTTTTCCACTCCGGCGACTTCAATGGCGTCCCGCTGCCGATGCCGTCCTCGTACCAGGTATAGGAAAGCCCGTAGCCCAGCCCCAGCTCCAGGGGAACAGCCGCCCCGAAAAGCTTCGGCGCCTTTACCGGCCGCCAGTCGGCCCGCAGTGTAAGCAGGTGATTGTAATCGTAAACCCCGTCGTGGAGGAAGTTTTTCGCGTAATCGGCGACCCCGCCGCCATAATCCAAATACTCCTCCACATCGCCGTAGATATAATGATTTGTGGTCACATAGGCCCTCGGATCGTCCCCGTGCCGGATAAAGCTATACTCAATCGAGCCTCTCCAGCCCGAACCCAGGCGCGCGTCCAGCCTGAACAGCAACTCGTCCGAATTCGGCTTCAGATGGTAGCCCAGGTTTTCGCCGTCGTTCGTATAGTTCGTATTCACCCGGAGGCGGGTATCGCTGTTCCAGGTGGGCGGATGGGTATAGACGAAGGGTTCGATCTTCGTGTACTGGGCGGTGAAAACGCCGAAGGGCAGCCAGGGAAGGTCGAGCTTGAGCCCGCCCTGGTAGGCGAACATATTTCTCGCCTTGGAAAACCACTCGTCGAAGCCGGACAGCTCCATCTCGTCGATATAGCCGGCAACATACAACTTACCGAAACGCTTGAGGAAAACCTGAATATCCCCGTGCAGCGCCATGTTATCCACGTCCGACTGGGTCACCTGATATTCCACCGCGAACATCATCGGCGAAAGATACCCCAGTTCGAAGCGCTTGGCCCCTATCATCGAGCCCGAGGCCCCAATGCTGAGCCAGTCGAAGGGGAAAAGCTCCAGCCGCTGGATCGCCAGCATCTTCTGCTCGGTGACGGCCGTGTAGACGCCGCCGCTCAAATCCGTGGAGCGATCGGCGCTCCCCTTCTCCCAATTCCCCAGGGAACCCACCATGTGGGAAACAGCGAATAGTTCCGAAGGCCTGAACTGGGCCTCCAAGCCCATAAAGGGCCGCGCCGTGCCGGAAAGCGCCAGGGAGCCCGAGCCTACGCCCCAGTCCCGCCTGAAGCGCGAAAGCCGCAGACTGAACGCCCCCGAGTCGGTAGCCCCCGCGATATCGCTGCGCAGATCGAAGCTCCAGGTGGGATACGGTTCCTCCCCGTCGGAGTAAGGGCTGGTGGACACCTTGTTGTGATGCGCATCCCACTGTTTGGTAAAGCTATAGGGCAGGAAAAGATCCCTGTTCACCTTGTCGTAGGTCACCCCGATCGTCCCCCAGAGGGAAAGCCAAGATTCGGGATATGCCTTGATATAAGCCTGAAAAAGGGAATTGAGATGCCAGAGGTCGGCCGGATCGCCGGTCCAGGAGCCATAACCGCCCGAGCCGGCGCCGCTTATGCCGCCCGCGACAAGATCCGCCAGCCCGGCCACATCCAGGCGCCCGGCAGCCTCGATATGGGCGCCCAGGGCGGCCCTATCGTTCGGAGCCCTCCAGAGCGCCTGCCCGATATCGCCCTTCGATCCGGCCGAAAACTCAGCGGCAAGCCGCGCGATCTCCTCCCGTTCCATTTGAGAAAACAACCCCAGCTGACCCTGGATCGTCGCGAGCAGCTCGGAAACCTGCGCCCTCGTGTAGGGCTTTACCGACGAAAGCCGGTTCACCGCGCCCCGCAGCTCCGCCGCCTCGATCACCGCGTATACCGGGTGGCCCAGCTCCACCGCGAGATGGGATCGGGTCGCGCCCCGCGCCGAAAAATCGCTCCGCGCCGAAGAACCGGCCCCCGCCGATACGCCCGCCTCCTCCCCGGCCCTGGTCTGCGCCCCAAGGCCGGCCGTAACCGCAAAGGCCAGAAAAAGACCGGCACAAAAAAGGCCGACACTGCTCCGGGACGCCCCGCGCGTTTTGCCGATGCCCCCCCGATTCGTTCGCCGCTTCCCAAGCCCTGCGCAACCTACTCGCTTATCCATGGTTTTTCCTCCCGGCCAGCCCATCCGGAACGGACAGAAAGGCCGGTTCGACAAAGGCGATTTCCATCCCCGGGGTAGCGAGAACAGAAACGACGACAGTGATGGAAATGTTCGACAGCCGCATAGAGCATTTTTGTTAACTCTTTCGAACACTGTCAAGTCGAAGGCACCCAGCCCCAACCAATACAAGACAGTACGACCCAGCCGCAAAAACCGGCAACTTCGCGGTAAGCCGCCCTTCGGCGGAAGCTTTTTTCTTGCATTTTCGCCCCAAGCGTATACAATAAATGCTAGAAAGTGTAATGCGATCAGCTTTCCACCATTGAAACAACGGAGGAACCGTGCGAAAGAAAGCCCCCATCGCGGTTTTCTGTATGCTTGCCCTATGCGCGGGCGCCCAGAAAAATACAGAGATGATCATCGTCAACAGCCCCGCCGACGCCACCAAGACCATGGAGGGAATTCGTATAGAAGGCTTCGTGCCCGATGTTCTAAAAATTTCCCTGGATTTTGCTCCGGACAATTCGGCCCTGCTCGTAGGCTACTACCCTTCCGAAGCCGCCGCAAGACAAGCATCGGGCGGGAGCGCCCCGCCATCCCCGGGCGACAGAAGTTTCTCAATCCACCCCGGCAAGGTCGTGGATTTAGGCTCAGCCATCCTGGTCTCCAACGTGGTAGGCCCCTACACCATCTCGGTCTTCAGCGCCAACGACGGGCACCTGACCAGCGCCGAAGCCGAAGCGAAGGCCGGCATCCCCTACAGCCTCGGACTCGGCGATCGGCTCAGCCGGGCGGAATCAAGGGTCTTCCGTTTTTCGGGTTCGGGCAAATCCCACGCCGGCGGCATCCGCCTCAAGGTGTTCCTGGTCTTCGACGAGCTAGCGCTCCCCCTTCCCCACAGCACCTACACCGACGAACTTTCCTTCGTGGTCTCGGCCAATTGATGCCTGCTCAGGCTTGAATGCTTTTTCTTTTCTTGGATCTCTCGATGATGACGGGCAGAATGACGCCAAGTATTATCAATCCTATCAAGACGAGGCATAGTGGTCTAGAAAGATAGTATTTCAACACATTGCCTCTCGCCATTATGATCGACTGCCTAAACCCCGTCTCGGCCATTGATCCTAACAACATTCCCAATACGGTGGCGGACGCGGGAAACTTGGTCCGCTTCATGAAATAACCCAAAACGCCGAATACTATCATCACGTAGACATTGTAAATATTCTGCGTTATGGCGAACGAACCGACAACGGAAAGAACGACGACGATGGGATGAAGTATTCCAGCAGGAACACGAGTAATATTGACAACGTAACGGGAAACGAGCAGTCCGATTATACCCATAAAAAGATTGGCGATGATAAACCCAAATATCACAGAGTATGTGGTCTGCGCCTTGACCGTAAAAAGCTCCGCCCCGGGAACCATGCCCTGTATCATCAAGCCTCCCATAATAACCGCGGCGGCGGCGCTCCCTGGTATGCCCAGGGTCATCATGGGAATCATCGCGCCGCCTGTCACCGCGTTATTTGCCGCTTCGGAAGCGGCGAGGCCTTCCAGAGAACCTTTCCCAAAAAGCTCCTTTTTCTTGGAAAATCTTTTTGCCTCGTTATAGCTCACCCAGGAGCCAATATCCGCGCCGGCGCCAGGCAAAATTCCAATATAAAGTCCGATAAAGGCGGATCGTATAATGGTCGGTAAAATCGATTTGAACTCTGACCAGCTTGGGAACAGGGCGCCTTTGACTTCCCCGATCTTTTCTTTTTCCGCTCCGCTTTTTGCCCTCCTCAGGACCCTGTCTATTTCCCCCAGTACCTGCGGGATCGAGAACAATCCTATAAGCGCCGGCACGGGAGGAATTCCCCCCATCAAATTAAGCGAATCGAAAGTAAAGCGAGGAAACGCCGAATCGTTATCTATCCCGATCGTGCTTATCACCACACCAAGAAATCCTGCCGCGAGACCCTTTACCAGCGATTCGGAAGCCAGGCTCGCAATAATGCTCAACCCAAATACCGCCAGCAGGAAATACTCGGGGGCGCCGAATTTCAAAGACAACGAGGCAAGCAAGGGAGAAATCAACAAGAGGCAAAAGCCACTGAACAATCCGCCGATCGTGGAACTTATTATCGATACCCCTAAAGCCTTTAATCCTTTGCCCTGTTCGGTTAAAGGATATCCGTCTATGGCCGTAGCGGCGGAGGCGGGGGTTCCTGGAGTGCATATCAGAATCGCCGAGACCGAACCTCCCGTAATCGCCGAAGTGTAGATGGCCATCAACATGACTATGGCCGCTATGGGATTCATGCCATAGGTAAAAGGAATCATGAGCGCGACACCCATAGTGGCCGAAAGCCCCGGCAACGCGCCAATAATCAGCCCGCCGATGACTCCCAAAACGAGGCTGAAAATTACGGGAAGGGAAAACAGCTGGTTTGCTATGCTGGGGAGTACATCGGCCAAGACACTGAACATAAACCCTCCCTAAAACAATATGCCCTTGGGCATTATCAACTTTAATTGGGAAACGAATAGAACATATACAAAAGCGGTTACACCGATTGTCGCCAACGCAACCAGCAAATAATTCTTTATCTTGAGTTTGAGCATAAGACTGGCCAAGAATAGCGCCGTGGAGACAAAAAACCCAAGAATATTTATGAGCGCGATATACGCGATTATAAAAGCAAGCCCAACCAGCGGATTTTTCAATTCGTCGAAAGTAATGTTTTTTTCTTTTCCCTGGAGTTTTCCGCAATTCCCCTTATCATCGGCAGTCTTTAGTAATTTTGTCTTTCGTATTCCGCCTGCGAGAATGATTAAAGAAAACAGCAACAGGCCAACCAGGAAGAATCGCGGAAATACCGCCGACTGTTTCGGAAATGATATGGTCAAGGAAAAGAACGCCACGCTAAAAATGATCAATGCCGCCGAAATCCAAACATCGTGATGCAATTTTGCTTTCATAGCGATCCTTACGGTAAAAACCGGCATTCAAGTTGCTCCACCTTGAATGCCGGCAGATAGTTATATCAATTATAGCCCAGAAGATCGGCGTACTTGATGATGATCGCTTCCATCTCCTTCATGTAGTCCTCGTAGTCCTTTCCTTCCATGTAGTCGATTTCATATCCTGCGTCATCCATCGCCTTGATGTAGGCGGGATTGTCTTGCACCCTTTTTATCGCGCTGACAAGCAACTGCTTCAATTCAGGATCCATCGCCGGCTGCGCCACGACTCCGCGAGAGGAGCCGTTTACGATTCGGTATCCCTGCTCTATGGCCGTGGGAATATTCGGCATGAAGCGACTTCTCTTATATCCCATCACGGCGATTACCTTGGCTTTGCCGTCCTTGTACATGCTTAAGGTATCTCCCACCTTGCCGTAGTACAAATCGACATGGCCTCCTAAAAACGCCGCCTTCGCTTCCGCTATTCCCTTACTATGATTCACCCCGGTTATGTTCTTGATCCCCGCCATTTCATTGAGGTCTAGCATGACCAGTTCGTCAGCGCTTCCCTTCGATGTAAGCGCGGCCAGAAATTCGAATTTCGGATTAGCTTTGATATAATTCACGAAGGCTGGTAAATCGTTGATATTGCCAAAGCGCTTATCATCGGCGCGTACCGCGATCAGGCACGTATCGGTGACCAAATTGCAAAGGAGATTGAAGCTCTGTAAGGTGCTTTTGTTTTTCAGCGATTTATTGAGATAAGAATAAACCTGGGGCGTGTGGATATTCGAAATGGTATATCCGTCGGGCTTCGCGTTGAACATTTGCGTCCACCCGATCCAGTTGGCGCCGCCGACGACGTTTGTCACGGTGACTATCGCTTTTTTCCCGAGTTCTTCCTGCAAAAAAGGAGCCAGGATACGGGCGCCAATATCAAGCCCCCCTCCGGCGGAGGCGGTGATTATGTACGTGATTGGTTTCTCGGGAAAATTCGCGTATTTGCCCGAGGCATTAGGCGCCGCCGATAGCGTCGCCGCGATCGCCGCCAAAACAAATACAATAGATGCCGCCTTCCTTTTCATTCCTCGCTCCTTTTAAAACAACCGATACGGTAAATAAAAAAACCTAGTGACGCAACAATTCAATCAGCAAATAGCATGCCATGTATAACGAATCGAAGGGATAAACAAAAAACGGCAAATTAACGGCTATCCGCCATTTGCACAACCCTAAACCTTATGGTATTTTCAGTACCAACGTTTCGTTTAAGAACAACTGAAACGTTTCTTTCTGGAACATCGCGTAACGACACTCTCAAATGGGGTTAAATCGATGATAAACATTGTGCCGAGTGAACTAGACAAGAACATCGCCATGCTTTTGACTAACAGGGACGTCGTCCCTGAGGCGGAAAAGGTAATATCTCATTACAACCTCGATATGAAAGTATGCTTTTCGGAAATGGAAAACGCGGATCATGCCGCGCGGGAGCTGTTGAATGAAGGCATAAAGGTAATAATAAGCAGAGGAGGCATGTCCATGTACCTCCGTTCGGTTTTATCAATACCTATTATTACCATAGATTATAAATATAAGGATTTTGCCAGGTCAATCGAGCTCGCGTCTCGAGTATCCTCCAAAATCGCCATCGTCAGTTTTAATCAGGCAATAAGCGCGGCGCAGAGTGTCGCCCAATATTTTGGCCAAAGAATAGAATTAGTTCAGATCGACGACTTTAAAAAATTCGATTCCACGTTGTCGGAACTCAAAAACAAAGGCATAGAGGTAATAATCGGCGGATACTCCGCGCAAGTGGCGGCAAAAAAAACAGGCCTCGCCTGTGTTTCCATGCAGGTGGACGAAGACGCCATCACCGCCGCGATAATAGAGGCAAGACGCACGCTTTCCATGCTGAATCAGTATGAAATTAAATTGCAGACAATCCTGTCCATTTTAAAAAGCGCGCCCAGCGGGATAATCGCCGTTGATATCAACGGTAAGATATTGAACATAAACACAATCGCGCAAGAATTGCTGAATCTCAATTACGCGGATATCATCAATAAAAAGTACGATAAAGTGCTTCCTTTCGCGTCCGTCATCGGCAAGGCGTTTTCCGGAGTCTCGGTATTCCGCGAAGTCTTTGAAAATAACGGGGAATATCTGGCCTTGAACTGCGTGCCGATCATTACGGACGGGCTTGTGACTGGAGCCGTAATAAACCTTCAAGGGGAATCGGAAATAAAATACATAGACGCCCAGATAAGAAAAAAAAT
>LVBN01000090.1 GCA_001603165.1 Spirochaetales bacterium Spiro_12 | reverse complement strand
CGGCGAATACGGCCACCAGTTTCATTTCCGCCCCCGGCTTGGGTGAACTGGATAAGCCCAAAAATGCCGGAGGAGGGGGTACGATGCCCAAGGGTCCTATGAGGGTGCCTGGCCCGTCGTCGAAGGTGGAGCGTACCCGTATCCGTATGCCCAGTTTCCTGGCGAGGTCCGCCGATTTGTCGTGCAGGACCCTTGCGCCGTGCCGGGCCAGCCTGACCATGGAATCGTAGTCCAAAAAATCCATGAAGGGAGCCTGGGGAATCAGCCTCGGATCCGCCTTGGCCACCCCGGGCACGTCCTTATAGATATCCACGAAGTCGGCGCCCAGGGCCCCCGCGATTGCCACTGCGCTGGTGTCGCTCCCGCCTCGTCCAAGGGTGAGTACCCTTCCCGAACCGTCCATACCCTGGAAACCTGTTACCACAGGCACCGCGCCTTCGTCCAAAACCTTCCGCAGCCGGGAGGTTTCGATGTCCCCTGGATTGGCGTCCAGGAAGTCCCCGGTAGCGGAAATGCCGGCGCTCGAGGCGGTCATGGGCTGGGCCTTGATACCCCTGGAGTTGAGGAGGGCGGCGATGAGGCATGCCGAAATAACCTCTCCGCAGGAAGCGATGAGGTCGCGGCCCAGCCCATCCGCGCCGCCGGGATATTGGTTCAAAAGATCAAGAAGGGTATCGGTGGCGTAAGGATCTCCCCTTCGCCCCATCGCGGAGACCACAAGGATCAGCCTGTCCCCGGCTTCCAGGGCAGTCTTGACCTTGGAAGCCAGGAGTTCCCGGGAGGCCGGGTCGGCCAGGGAAGTGCCGCCGAATTTCTGAACGATGAGGGCCATAGGCTCTCTCCTTATCACAATTTCCGGGGTTTGAGGCCCTTTTTGACCAAAAGCTCGCCGATCTGCACGGCGTTGAGCGCGGCGCCTTTGCGAAGGTTGTCCGAAACCACCCACATGTTGAGCCCGTTGGGCACCGTGGGATCGGTTCTCAACCGGCCTACGAAAACGGCATCCTGCCCGTCGCAATCCAGTGCCGTGGGATAGAGAAGCCGGGACGGATCGTCCATCAGTTTTACCCCGGGAGCCTTTTCCAGCAGGCGCTTGGCCTCGGCCAGGTCGATGGGTTTTTCGGTCTCGATGTTGATCGACTCGGAATGACCTCTGAAAACTCCGACCCTGACCGCAGTGGGACTCACTTCCACCGCCGGATCCATGATTTTGTGGGTTTCGTGGACCATTTTCATTTCTTCCTTAGTATAGCCGTTGTCCACGAAAACATCGATATGCGGAATAGCGTTGAAAAGTATCTGCCGGGGAAACACCGACACCTTGATTTCTTCGCCCCGGGCGTACTGGCCGGCCTGGGCCGCGAGTTCCCGCATCGCCGGACCGCCGCCGCCTGAGACGGCCTGATACGTGGACACCACGATACGCTTGATCTTATAGGCGTCGTGGAGGGGCTTGCAGGCCACCAGCATTTGGATGGTAGAGCAGTTGGGATTGGCAATGATGCCCTTGTGGGCGTCCACCGCATCGGGATTTACCTCGGGCACCACCAGGGGGACTCCAGGGTCCATTCTCCACGCGGAGGAGTTGTCCACCACGATGGCACCTTCCGATGCCGCTATGGGAGCCAGCACCAGACTCGCGTCCGCGCCGGCGGAGAAGAGAGCGATATCCACATCCTTGAAGGCGCCCTTGCCAGCCGCCCTCACCTCGACCTCTCCTCCCCTATATCTGACCTTCTTGCCCGCCATTTCGGGTATGTCCATGGGGATGAGGGTAGAGATGGGGAAGTTCCTGTCTTCCAGGGTTTTGATCATCTCCGTGCCTACGGCGCCCAGGGCGCCCACGACAGCGACTCTATACATCGATATTTCTCCTTGCGATGCTTATCGCATCCTGTACGAATTTTCTGGGGAATTCGGCGGTGATCACCGCCGTCTTGTTATTGCGTTCCGGATTTATTATCGAGACGATCTTGCCGTCGCAGAGTTCCCGGCCCAGTCTATCGACCATCCGCACCGTATCGCCAACCGAGGGATAGGGTAAGTATTCCCATGGAAAGCGCACCCGGGCCCTGTCGTCTTTGACGCTTTTGATAGTGATGGCGAGCCCCGGGCAGGCGGGGATGCAGAGTCCGCAGACCGTGCACTTGGTCCTGTCGATCACCGGGAGGTTTGTGATAGGAAAGCCGACGGTAATGGCGCCCTGGGGACAGGACGTCTGGCAGGGATTGCAGGGGATTTCCTCGATACACTCGATGCAAAGACAGCCCCGGCCTTCCATTTCCTCTTCCGATGCCAACTGTCCCACCGCCCGCAGCTCTTCCAGAGAAGGGGCCCCCGTCGTTTTAAGCGCTTCGTTGTTGCTCATGCGTCCTTCCTCATGGCCAGGATCCTTTCTTTGGCGGCAAAACGCTTCTGCCCGAAGACACCCTGCCGGAGCGCCTGTAAACGTTCCCGGGTCTCGTTAGTCCTTGTTTTCATGGTTTGGTCGTCCATATAGCCCATGGCCCAGGCCGCATGGAGCCCCGCGAGCCTACCCTCTTCCATGGCTGTACTCGCCTCCTCAACGCCGGCGATGTCCCCCACCACGTAGACCGATTCGTTGCTGGAGCGCATATAGTCGTCGTGGGCGGGCATATTGCCACCCAGTTCGGGCACATAGATCTGTCTGCATCCCGCCAGACAGGAGAGCTCTATTGAAGGAGTCAGCCCTACGGCAAGGCAGATCGTATCCACGTCCAGGATCTGTTCCGTGCCCGGAATCGGCCTGAACTTTTCGTCGATCTTGGCGATCACGGCCTTTTCGACACCTTCTTTTCCCTCGGCTCGCAGGATGGTGGTCGAGCAGTGGAAGGCCACTCCCGCCCTGCGCACCTTGGCGGTATGCACTCCGTAGCCGCCCAGCCTTGGCAGGGCTTCGATAACCGCCGCCACCCGGGCGCCGGCCTGCATGAGTTGGTAGGCCACTATCACCCCCACGTTGCCCGAACCCACCATGAGCACCTTCTTGCCGGGCAAAACCCTGTGCACGTTGATGAGGGTCTGGGCACAGCCGGCGGTCATGACGCCGGGCAGGGTCCAGCCGGGAAAGCTCAGGGCGTTCTCGGTAGCCCCCGTGGCGAGGATGAGCTTCCCTGCGTCCAGGGTATAGGACTTCGACCTATCCTCCACCGCCCAGACCTTGAGCCCGGACTCTATGCCCACCACTTCGGTCTTGAGCCGCACATCGATGCCGAGACGCAGCGATTCGGCCAGGAGTTCCTTTCCGATATCGAAGCCCCGGATGCCTGCCTTATGCTCCCGGGAACCGAAAAATTTATGGATCTGCTTGAAGAGCTGGCCGCCGGGTTTGGCGTTTTCGTCCATGAGCACCACCGGAGCCCCAGCCTTCTTGAGTTCGATCGCCGCACAGAGTCCCGCGGGACCGGCGCCTACCACGACGGCGGGCTTTCCATCGTTACGCATGGTCGGCCTCCGCCTGGATATTCCAGTTGCCCACGCCCTGTTGACGCTCCACCCTCATCCCCTCCCGCACCTCGGTTACGCAAGTTCTCACCCCCGGTACCCCGTCCACGGTCATGACGCAGTCGGTGCAGCGCCCAATACCGCAGAACATCCTGCGGGGCGAGCCTTTCTTGGTATAACGGAACACTGTTACCCCGGCGGCCACCAGAGCGGCCATGATCGGCTCGCCTTCCAACGCCTTGAGGGGCTTTCCTTCGAAGTAGATAGTCAATTCCTTCTGAACCGGCATATCCCCGAGGACGGCATGTTTGGCTATCCTCGAGCCGGGGGATTTTTCTGCGTTCATTTACCCAGCCCCAAATCCTTCAGCGCCTTGGCAAGCGCATCGGTTACTTCCGGCGAGGCGGGCTTGAGGGGCGGCCGCAAGGGGCCAGCCTCAAATCCGCAGAGCTGGAGCGCCCGCTTGACGGGGACGGGATTGGGCTGGAGGAAGAGAGCCCTGTTGATCGCCTGAAGCTTTACGTGAAGCGCGGCCGCCTCGGCGATTTTTCCGACCAAATAGGCTTCGATCATCTTCTTCATGAATGGAGCCACCACGTGGCCCGCCACGGACACCACGCCGTAGCCTCCGATCGCCAGGGTCGGAAGGGTAAGGGCGTCTTCTCCCGTATATACCCTAAAGCCGGGCGCCGCATCGCGGATAACCACCGTCGTGTCATCCAAGTTGCCCGCCGCGTCCTTGAGCATGGTGATCTGTCGCACATCCTTGGAAAGCTTTACGATCGTCTCGGGCCGTATGCTGATCGCCGTCCTGCCCGGGACGTTATAGAGCATGGAAGGGATTTTCACCGACGAAGCGATGGTGGAGAAATGGTCGTAGAGCATGCCCTGGTCGGGCTTGTTGTAGTAAGGGGCCACCAGCAAGAGCCCGTCGGCCCCCGCCTCTTCGGCATCCTTGGCGTTCTGTACCGAAACCCTGGTATCGTTGGTGCCCGCATTGGCGATCACCGGCAGTCCCGTGGCCTTCTTTATCGCCTGTATGAGCCCGATCTTCTCGGAGCGGGAAAGCGTCGGAGATTCTCCGGTGGTCCCGCTCACCACGAAACTTTCCACTCCCTCGCCTGCCAATCGCTTGGCCAAGGCGGCTGCGGCTTCGATATCCAATTCCAGCGAATCCTTGAACGGTGTGGCTATGGCAACCATCAATCTCCCGAATTCCATACGATCCTCCCCTTCTTTGCTCAGCATTGTCCCTGCCTTCAATCCGGTAGTACCGGACAAGAGGCTCTTATTCGTCCATCGCCTTTATCGAGACAGGTCTCACAGGTTGTCTGAACGAGGAGATCTCGATCTCTTCGGGCTTGAGTTTCAGTTCCTCGGCCAGGATGCGCTCCACCAGACGTCTGCAGGATCTGCCCTGGCAGATCCCCATGCCAGCCCTCGTCCAGCGTTTGATCTCGACCACGCTCCGCGCTCCCGCCCTGATCGCGTCCCGGATCTCCGCTTCAGTCACTTCCTCGCAACGGCAGATATATTTCTCGTCTCCAAGACCCTTGTTCTCGTCCATTGCCTACTCCCTGTAATGTTCCCAGTACTTTCTCACGTTTTCCATGAGCCCATCCACGTGGGCCAGCATACAACGTTCGGCCTCGTCCGGATCGTGCTTCCGCAGAGCTTCCAGAATCGAGCGATGGGCTGTCCTGTAGGTCGCCCCCACACTTTTACGCATATATTCGAAAAGCTCCGTTTGCTGACCAAGCATGGCCAGGATTCCGTAGACCGCGGAAAGAACGGAATTCTTGGAAGCCTCGGCGATATTCCTATGAAAGGCGATATCCACTTCGGCGATACTCTCTCCTCTGGAGGCCTTATCTTCCTGATCCGCTATGATTTGTTCAAGCTGTCGGAGTCTGCTTTCGCTTATATTCTCCGCCGCCAATCTGGCTGTCTCCCGTTCTATCGCCCTCCTGGCCTGGAGGACCATGATATATTCGTCCAGGATGCTGCTGTCTATCAGCTTTTCCAGCTCCTTGCTGTGCCTGCTTATAGACTTACTCACCCTGGCCTTGGTGATAGCCTTCAAACCTTCCTTGGTAAGCACCCGGCCCTTGTTGGCCTGGCTTTCCACCAGTCCCAACGACTCCAGCCTATAGAGAATCCTTCCTATGGAGGCGGAGCTCACTTTGAAGCCCTGCTTTTCCATCTCCTCGACGAGACTCCACGAACCCAAGGGCTCGCCCGCGGACCTGATGCACTCCAGGAGGATCAGATCCCTTTCGTCAAGGTCCAGTTTCATAGGTTTACACTCCCCCCTTTCCGCAAAAGCGGCCCGGATCGAAGGCTTTCATGGGGAATTCCGGCTTCTTGCCCGTAATGAGGTCCGCCATCACAAGACCAGTGATCGGGGAGAGGGCGATCCCGTCGCCCTCGTGGCCGGCGGCGATGAAGAAACCCGGTGCCCCGGGGATCTCCCCCAGGAAGGGCATACCGTCGGGAGTGGAGGGCCTCAGTCCCGCGAAGGTCCTGATGAAGTTTATCTTGGACATGACCGGGAAGAAGCGTTCCACCTGGGCGGACAGAAGTCCTATCGCCTCCGGATCGGTGCTTTTGTCGAAGCCCCGGTTTTCCCTGGTGCTGCCGATCAGATAATTTCCGTTATGGGTGCCCGTAAAGGCAAAGCCCAGCCCAAAGCGCTCGGCGGGCGTTTGGACAGCCGCCCTTCCGTCCGGCCTGCTTATTGCCGGTTCCTGCGGCTTGAGCTTGGACACAATATACTGAGCGCTCCATACGTTGGTCGCTCCCAGGGGAGGGATGGCCTCGGTGACGATCACCTGCCCCTTACGGGGGGTTATGGGCACTTCGAAGCCTATCAGCTTGGTTATATCGTTAGCCCATGCTCCCGCCGCGTTGACCAGGACCTCGGCCTCCACCCTGTCGCCGGAATCCAGAAGAAGCCCCCAACCCGACTGCAGACGCTCCACCGCCGCAGCCCTGGTCCTGGACAGGAACTCCATGCCCTTCCGCCTGGCCCCCAGAAGAAATGCCTTCATAAGGAGCATGGGATTCACCTGGGAATCCCTGGCGCTGTAAGTGGAGGCGATGATGTCGTCGGCCACCAGGGGCTGGAGCTGCAGAAGACGCTTTCGATCTATGATCTCCACCTCCAGGCCATAGCGGTTCTGGCTCGCGACAAAGTCCTCCATGATGGCCAGGTGCTCTTCGTCCTCTATGAGAATCGTCCCTCCCCGGGTTTCGAATTCGATGTCCGAAGGAAGTTCGTCCTTGAGGCTTTCGAAGCGCTCCAGGCTCTTGAAGGCCATCTCCAGCAGGATACCAGGCTTCTTGGACTGGAGCAGTATCATGTCGTCGCAGGAGCCGGAGGCTCCTGCGCCCATGACGATCTTGTCGATCAGCAGGACCTTCTTGCCCCGCTTGGAAAGTTCATAGGCTATGGAGGTGCCGTTCACCCCAGCCCCGAGAATCGCCACATCGCAACGCAAGTAAGCCATAGCCTTCCTCAGCTTCCCAGCAAGCCGGAATGGATGAATCCGGCCAGACTGATGATATCGAATACAGGTTTTCCGCAGGCTTCCTGTATCGCCTTTTTGAAAGGCGGCATGTTGGTGCATTCCAACACGATGAATCGTAATTCCGGTTCGGCGGCAGCCAAGGCGACGGCCTGGGCCCTCAGCTCGTCTTCCGCCTTTTCCACATCCAGGCAGGGCGCTGTCCCCGGCGGGGATTTTTCCAGGAAAACCCGGCTGAACTCCGGTTTTTCGTCCATTCCCGCCACCGCCAAAGGAATGTCCTGAACCCCGCAGTTCCTGAAATGCCGCTCCGTAAGGGATGCCGCCCGGGCGGTCAAAACCCCGGCCTTGCCGCGACGCCCGAAGATCTCGTAGAGCAGGGGAATCTGCAGAAGGCTGGAGCTGAAAAGAGGAACGTTCACGGAGGCGGCCAATTCGGGCTGAAAAAGGGCCAGGAAACCGCAGCTCGTGGTGATAGCCCCCACCCCCTCGGCTTCCAGCTCCCGGGCCGCGGCGATGAAGGGCTCCACCAGCTCCGGATCGGCCTCCTCCACCACCCGCTTCGGCGAAGCTCCCAGAACCCGCTTGTAGCGGACGGGAAAGGGAAAGCTCTTGGCGTTTCCGATATCGCCGGGGATCCGGGGAAAGCGGGTATCCAGCATGAGGATACCCAGGTCTTGGCCGTAATTGCCGTAGCCCCCTTTTATAATCATGCGACTTCCGCCTTGAGGGCTTTTACCGTTTTTCTGTTCACCGTCAGGAAGAGCGCGATAGCGGCGACGCCGACGACGATGATAGCGATCTGGGGCAGCAGCTGGCCCATGATTTTGACATTGCATACCAGAACCACAAGCCCCGCCGTGACAAGCCCGAGCAGTATGCGGACAATTATGTTGAGATGCTTGAAGAGGTAGCCCGAGAAGGTGGCGGCCCAGAGCCCCGATATGATTACGCCCAAAAGGAAGGTGGCGATAATATCCAGCGGCGTTCCCCGGAGAATCAAGGCTGGGTTGTACACAAATATGAAGGGAATCAGATAGCCCATGATAGCTATGAGCGATGATTCGACCCCCGTTGCCAGGGGCTTGGTGCCCGCTATGGCGGCCCCGCAGTAGGAGGCTATGCAGACGGGAGGCGTCACCTCGGCCATTATGGCGAAGTAGAACACAAAGAGGTGGGCAGGGAGCGTCGGGATGCCCAAGGCCATCATGGCCGGTCCGCCGATGGTGACCGCGATGATATAGGCCGGGGTGCAGGGCAATCCCATGCCCAAAATGAGGCAGGTAATCATGACCAGGATGAGGGCGGGCAGAAGGAAGCCGCCGGAGAAACTCTGAATGGCCGTCGCTATGCCCAAGGCAAGGCCGGTGTAGGTGACCACGCTCACCACCATGCCAGCCCCGGCGCAGGTGACGCCGAGCATAATGCAGTTGTAGCCTGACTTTTCGAAGATTTCGAAGAGCTTCTTGGGCGAGAGCCTGGTATCCTTGCGCAAAAAACTCAGGAGGAAGGATGTCCCGATCGCATAGGTACAGGCGCCGAAGGGCGAATAGCCGATGACGAGAAAAGCGATGAGGACGACCAGGGGCAAAAGGAGATAGGAATCAAAAAAGACCTGTTCCCAGGAAATCATGTCCTTGGGATCCATCGCCTTGAGATTATCCTTGAGCGCCACGAAGTGGACGCGCCAGTAAATGCTCACGTAGTAGAGAACAGCCCCTAGGGCTGCCGCGAGGGCTATGGTGGCGTAAGGGATGTTGGTTATCTCCGACATCACGAAGGCTCCCGCGCCCATGATAGGCGGCATTATCAGGCCGCCGGTGGATGCGGCCGCTTCCACGGCGCCGGCGAACTGGGGCCTGTAGCCTAATTTTTTCATCAAGGGAATGGTGAAGGTACCGGTGGCATATACGTTGGCCGAGGCGACGCCGGAAATGGAACCGAAAAGACCGGAACTCACCACGGCGATCTTGGCCGGACCTCCAGGCCCGCGGCCGGCCACCTTGGTGGCGAAATTGGTGAAGAAAGCGCCGGTCTTCGTGGTCTCCATAAAGGAGCCGAATATGACGAAGATGGCGACGAAGGTGGCGGTGACGCCCGTTATCCCTCCGTAGATGCCCGTATCCGTGAGCAGATAATTCATCTCCACCAGGCGGGGAAAGCGCAGGGGCCTCGAATAGAGAATCCCCGGAAGATAGGGCGCTACGAAAACGTAGAGGAGAAACACCGCCACGAGAATAGCCATGGCCGGCACGACCACGCGCCGTATGGCCTCGATGATCAGGAGAATATTGATAGTGCCCAGGACCACCTGGAGGGTATCCATCGAGGAGACCATCTGCATTCTCATATTCAGCGGTTCATTGTAGATGATTATGTAAAGAGCCGGGACAATCGAAGCCAGGGCGAGCACCCAGTCCAGGGCGCTCGGCCTGTCCACCGGCGAGTTTTTCTTGGTTGCCGGAAAAAGAAGAAACGCCATGGGAAGGAGGAAGAGCATATGGACGCCCCGCTGGATGCGCGGCTGCATTATGCCGAAAACCGCGGTATAGAGATAGAAAAGGGCGATCAGGGCCGACCATACTCCTACTATCCACTTCAGCGGAGCTTTGAGATTACGCATAAATTCCCCTTTGAATAAGGCAACGAAAAAGTTTTAACGTTATAAAACGGGTTTCGCCCTTCCCGCCGCGGGTCGGGCGAAACCCTCATCCTAGACACCCCGAAAAGCTGTTATTTGATGTATCCCATTTCCTTATAGTATTTGAGAGCGCCCGGATGCAGAGGAACCTGCACCGTGGTGCCGGCGTTCTTGGGCTCGAACACCTTATAACCGGCGCCGAGCTGGACCAGGAAAGCCTTGTTCTCGTTGAGAACCTTGGTAAGGACGTAGACCACATCCTCGGGCATCTTGGGGCTCACCAACATCTCGGTGGAGTGGCAGAGGGTCTGGATATCATTAGGCATACCGGCATAGGTGCCGCCGGGAACTTTGGCCAAGCCCGAATCCAGGGCTACCGTTCCGTAGGTAGTGGCGCAATGGTTGATAACTTCATCGGAGAGCGCCATCAGGGTGGCGGGCCTACCCATGGCCATTTCGGTGATGATAGCCGCGGGGAGTCCGACACAGGTGAAGGCGTAGTCCACATGCCTGTCCTTGAAGAGGCTGGGCATGTCGCCGTAGATGGCCTGGATCACAGTGCCGCCGGCCTGTTTGATCTTGTCATAGGAGAGACCATAGTACTGAAGTACGAAGGAGGTCATGACATACTCGGAGGTACCGGTCATCGGGGCGGCCACCTTGACCTTCTCCCCTCTCTTAACCTTGGCTACGAAATCGTCCAGGGTGGTCACGCCCTGATCCTTGGCGGCCAGGAAGTGATAGTAATCCACCGCCAGGGTTCCGGCGAAGGCCATGATGTTCTTATAGGCCTTGTCGTAGATGGGGGCGATGCCGTTATAAGCCGCCTTATCCACATAGCCCACGCCCCAGGCTATATCCGCATCCCCCTGATGCAGGGCGATCGGGTTGGCGACGCCGCCGCCGGGGATTACCTTGATTGTGATACGGGGCTCTTTTTCGTTCACCAGCCTGGCGAACCCGCCGGCCACGGTGTACCAGCCGCCGCCCATGCCGCCCGCCACCCAGGTGTAGGTTCCTCCCTTCATGTTCGCCGGTCCCACCTGCGCAAAGGCCAGGCCGCCCACCACGAAGCCGAGGATAAGCAAGGCCGCTACTTTTCCGAACTTCTTCATCTTTGCCTCCTATTGAATCGACTCACTCATCAACAGATGAGCAATCGTAGAATGGCTTTTTTAAGGTGTCAAGAAAAATCGCAATAATATAGGATATATTTTACATTAAGCCCTGGGATGTGGCGGGGGCCGAAGGCGACTTAAATCCGATGCAGAATCTTTCCACCCACGATCGTGGCCTGCACTGTGGCATCCCAAAGCGAGTCCTCCCCATCTTCGACGAGGTCCCTGTCCAACGCCACGATATCGGCCCACTTGCCGGCTTCCAGGCTGCCCCGGGAACCCTCCTCGAAATTGGCTCTGGCCGCCCAGATGGTCATGGCTTTGAGGGCATCCACCCTTTCCATGGCCTGATCGGAACTCCAGCCTCCTTCAGGTCGCCCCTCGTCGTCCTTTCTGAACGCCGCGGCCCTGAAACCCCTCAGAGGATCGGCCTTTTCTATGGGGAAGTCACTGCCGTTGGCCAGCCAGCCGCAGTGCTCCAAGAGATCGCGATAGCGGTGGGAGCGATACATCCGTCCCGGGCCGAGTCTGCTCTCGGTCCAGGCCATATCGGACACGGCATGGACCGCCTGGATCGACGGCACGATTCTCAGACGGGCTATCCTTTCCAAATCTTCGTCGGTCAAAAGCTGGGCGTGCTCGATCCGCCAGCGCAGATCGTTGCCGGGTTCGAGGTGGCGCCCGTAGGCCTCCAGCACCAACCTGGCAGCTCCGTCCCCAATGGCGTGGACATTCATCTGATAGCCGCACCCCCGGGCAATGCCGCAGATCCTGTCCAATTCCCCCTCTTCCAGGGTTTGCAAGCCCCGGTTGCCCGGATCGTCGGCGTAGTCCTCCAGAAGAAGAGCGCCCCTGGAGCCCAGCGCTCCATCGGCGTACATTTTGAAGGAGCGTGCCGTCAGCCTGTCCTTGGCCAGAGGGCCTCGACGCGCCAGGGTTTCGATATTCTCCGCGCTCGGCGCGAGCATGGCATAGATTCGGATGTCGAGAGAGCCCTCTTCATGAGCCCTTTCCATGGCCAGGACCTCCCGCAGTTCGGTTCCGGCATTGGAAACCGAGGTCAGGCCTAGGGATAGGCAGCTGGCCTGGGCTTTGAGAAGAGCCTGCCGCATTTCGCTCTCCGAGGGGGCGGGAATGGCCGCCCTCACCAGGTCCACGGCGTTGTCCAGCAGCAGACCCGTGGGGAGACCGTCCCGCAGCAGCACCATGCCGCCTTCGACCCTGCTTCGGGCGTCAAGCCCCGCCGCCGCCAGGGCCGGGGCGTTGGCCACCGCGGCGTGACCGTCGATGCGGATGGCAATGGCGGGAGTGCGGGGAAAGGCCCTGTCCAGAAGGCTTCGATCGGGGAAATCCTTTTTCTTCCAACGGTTCTGGTCCCATCCCCTGCCCTGGATCCAGCCCGATGGGGGAATCTCCGAGGCGGCCATAAGAGCCACAGCCTCCTCCCAGGAGGATGTATCGGCAAGCCAGGGGCGTTGGAGGACAAAGCCGTAGCTCAAAAAGTGACAATGGGGATCCATGAATCCGGGATAGGCGCAGGCATCTCCAAGGTCCAGGTGGCGGGGGGCGGAAAAATAGTTTTCAATTTCCGCGCGGCTTCCGACGGCCAGGATCCTGCCATCCTTGACCGCCAGCGCCTCGGCCCTGCCGAAAGCCCTATCCACCGTATACATACGCCGCGCCCTGACGATTAGATCCGCGTTGCGGCCGCGCGATTCCCTCATTGTCATGGCACCACTATTCCCGATTTGGGCGGAAGAGAAAAGGGGCCCGGCGGGCCCCATCAATTGAAAATGAGCCTTCCGATCGAGGAAAAGCAGCCGTTCTCCCTGTAATAGAGTTCCTGCCCCGCGGCAAGGCCGCCCCTCATCCGCTGACCGTCGCCGTGGCGGTTGGGAGCGGCGACGGGAGCGGGGGCGCACAAAAGCAAACGACAAACCACGGTTGCGGAGCCTGCCCTTCCTGCGCCCATTCCGGGACCTTTTTCCGAGACCTTCTTACCGCTTTCCTTTAGTCTTCCCGCTCGTTTAGTCTTCCTGCTCGTTCCACTTGACCGGGACAATGGATTTTTCGTTTTCCTTGTCGAAGTACCGGGCTTTGGACATGACCGGGTCGAAGACAATGGTGTCCCCGTGCTTGTACAAATGATGGGGATCTATCCTCGCCACCATGCCCTGGGTGGGGGTGGATGCCTGGAGGTGTATCTCGGCTCCCAGGGGCTCCACGACGGTCACCTTGGCGGGTATCTGCCCCAAAGCCTTGGTCTGGGTAGCCACGTTGAGGTCCTCGGGCCTGATGCCGAAGGCGAGTTCCTTGCCCACATAGGGCTTGAGGAGATCCAGATGGGAGGGGTCGGGTTCGAGCTTGAAGGAGCCCTCGTCCACCAGGAGTTTCCCCTCCTCCTCGACGACCTTGGCGTTCAGGAAATTCATGGGAGGAGAACCTATGAACCCCGCCACGAACTTATTGATGGGATTGTTATAGAGATACAGGGGGCTTCCAATCTGCTGAATCAGCCCATCTTTCATCACGACGATCTTATCGCCCATGGTCATCGCCTCGACCTGATCGTGGGTGACGTAGATCATGGTCGCCTGGAGCCTGTCGTGGAGCTCGATCAGCTCGGCGCGCATCTGGACTCTCAGCTTGGCGTCCAGGTTGGACAGAGGCTCGTCGAAGAGGAAGACCTTGGGTTTCCGCACAATGGCGCGTCCCACGGCCACCCGCTGGCGCTGGCCGCCGGAGAGCTGTTTGGGTTTGCGGTCCAAGAGCTTCTCGATGTCCAGAATCCTCGCCGCCTCCTTTACCCGCTGGTCGATCTCTTCCTTGGGCAGCTTCCGTATTTTGAGACCGAAGGCCATGTTGTCGTAAACCGACATGTGGGGATAGAGAGCATAGTTCTGGAACACCATGGCTATGTCCCTGTCCTTGGGCGGCACGTCGTTCACCAACTTGCCGTCGATGAGGAGTTCGCCCTCGCTGATGTCCTCCAAGCCGGCGACCATGCGCAGGGTCGTCGTCTTGCCGCAGCCCGAGGGGCCTACGAGAACCACGAATTCCTTGTCCTTGATTGTGATGTTGGCGTCCGATACGGCTCGTACATTGCCTTCGTACACCTTACCGATCTTCTTGAGTTCCACCTTGGCCATTGATGCCTCCCTTGTGGGGTTTATGTTAGTCTTGTCAGTGTAACGCCGCTCCGCGTCGGGGTCAACGTAAAAACGCTCGCCCGGGGCGCTCAGGCCCCAAGTTTCGATCCGATCCAGGCCTGGGCGGCGATGCCGAAGGCTACCGCCACGTTCAACGAGGCTTTTATTCCCTTCATGGGTATGCTGATTCGATTCGTGCCGGCCAGAGTCAGGGCGGGTTGGCTCAAGCCCAGTTCCTCCGAACCGAGCAGGAGGACCCCCCGGGACGGAAAGGTAAAATCGACTATGCTGCTTCCTCCCAGCTCCAAGGCTAAAAGAGGACCGTGGACGGACAAATCCCCGAGTTCGCATCGTTTCCAAGGCATGAGCTTCACAGCGCCCATGGAGGACCTGGCCGCCCTTGGATGTCCGGGATCGGCACAGAGGGGAGAGAGGAGGACTTCCTCGAAACCCAGGGCTTCGGCCGTCCTCAGTATGGAGCCTACGTTGAAGGGCGAGCGGATATCCTCCAGAAAAACCCTTAAGCCCGGGTAGAAAGGTCTTGTCTCAGCCTGCCCCGCCGCGGCCTGTCCGGCCTGCGCCGCGAGCCCGGCCGGCGCCCGGTAATCGTGGAGGTCCCAGTCCGCCGGCGCCTGACCCGATACGCGGGCTAGGTAATGCCTGAAATCGTTGATGCC
This sequence comes from Spirochaetales bacterium Spiro_12, assembly GCA_001603165.1. Lineage (GTDB taxonomy): Bacteria > Spirochaetota > Spirochaetia > Treponematales > Rectinemataceae > UBA2256. Next base: position 42,288 of record LVBN01000090.1, on the reverse strand, counting down.
CCGCAGGACAAGATTCGGCTCCTTTGCCGAGGCAAGCGAAGCCAGGCAGGTGCCGGCGGCGATTTTGAGCCCCTCCTCGGATTCTGCGTCCGAAGCCAGGAATTCCGTCAGCTTTCGGGCGAAGTCCCGGGCTTTTCGCCACTCCCGGCCATCCGCGATGTCCAGCTCCGCCCGCTCCAGTAGCAGGGCGCACTTGCGCGTGCGAGAACGCCCGTGGAGCTTGGCTATCCGGAGAATGGTCATCGCTCCTCGACCTCTCCGCCCTGCTTCCCCGCCCTGCCGGAAACCAGGATGGCGAATTCTCCCTTCTGGGGTATGGGATCATCCGAACCCTCCGCCAGGCGGCTAGCCAGTTCGCCGGCAGTACAATCCACGATTTGTTCATGAAGTTTTGTCAGCTCCCTTCCCAGGCAAACCCTGCGCTCCGGAGCGAGCTCCGCCAGGTCGGCGGCCAGGCGGCATATCCTGAAAGGGGACTCGTAGAGGAGAAACGCCTCCTCCCTGGCCAACAGCTCCGCCAGCCTAGCCCTGCGACGGGCTCCCTTCGGGCTCAAAAATCCGTCGAAGAGGAAGCCCCTTTCGGCAAAGCCCGCCACCGAGGCCAGGGCCGCCAGGGCCGAGGGGCCGGGAATGGGGATGACCCTGTGCCCAGCCGCCCTCGCCCGCCTGGCCGCCCGAGCGCCGGGGTCCGAGATCCCGGGAGTACCGGCGTCGCTGCAATAGGCGACTTTTTTGCCCTCCCCAAGAAGCTTGAGTATTCGAAGCGACCCCCTTTCCTCGTCGTTGGCGTGGCAGGAGACCAGGGGTTTTTTGATGGAAAAATGGTTCAATAGGCCTAGGGTATGCCTCGTATCCTCGCAGGCGACAACATCCACCGCCTTGAGCGTTTCCAAAGCCCTCAGACTAATGTCCCCCAGATTTCCTATCGGAGTCCCGACCATATAAAGATCGCCCACATTCCACCTCTCAAGCCCATTATTCAGGCCACGTCTATCCTAAAACAGATTTTATAGAAGGACGGCCCGCGGGAACAGAGCGCCCCCGCCCTACACTCCTTCCCCATCCTCGATATCCGGCGGGGAAACCTCGACAAGGGTCTTGTTTCGTAGTATTTTTTCCCAATGCGTCAAGGCATTACAAAGAAGTACATATTCCTCGTTTTTTTCATAGCCCTCTTCATTCTCGTGGCGAGGCTCTTCTACCCTTTCATGACCGTCATACTCTGGTCGGGACTTCTCTATGCCTTCATCAACCCCCTGTACGAACGCTGTACCAAACTGCTTCAACACGGCAAGGCCGCCAGGAGCAAACGCCCCTTTTCCGAGAAAATCCTGGCGGGCGTTTTTTCCGTCCTGGGGGTTTTGATCATCATCGGCCCCTTGAGCTTTCTAGCCCTCGAGCTGGTGAAACAGGTGGTCAGCCTCTCCAGGGATTTCCTGAACTTCATCGATAAAAACGCCGAGTTGTTTTCCCTCGGCCCGAACAGTCCAGTGGGGGGGCTTATAAATAGACTCTCCGAAGGAGCTATCGACCTCAGCCGTCTGAACATAGTGCATGAACTCAAAACCACCCTCATGGCCAGCTCGGGCAAGCTGATCGGCTTTTCGGGCACCCTGATAAAAAACGCCGCCAGCCTTGCCATGACCCTCGCCTTCATGGTCTTCACCCTCTACTTTCTCCTGGTGGACGGCAAGCACCTGGCAGGCCTTGTGGTTTCGGCCATACCCATAGAACGAACCTATACCACCATGTTCATGGAAAAATTCAGCGAATCCGGACGACAGCTCATACTCGGGTATTTTCTGGTCTCCATCTACCAAGCCTTAGCCATGTTTATTCTCTGCCTCATTTTCAAATTGGAGGGAGCGCTGGTTCTGGCCGTCCTAACGGCCATAGCGTCCTTCATACCCATGGTCGGCACCTCCCTGGTATGGGTACCCACGTCGCTGATTCTGGGGCTCTCGGGCAGCGTGGGCAGAGCCGTGGCCTTTTTCCTTCTCGCGGCGTTTTTCGTGGCGTTCTCCGACAACTTCATCCGGCCCATGGTGCTGGGGGAGAAGCTTAAAATCCATCCCCTTCTCATATTCTTCGCCATCGTCGGCGGCCTTCGAATATTCGGCATAAACGGTCTGCTTTTAGGTCCCCTCATCGTGGTGATCTTCTTCGCCGCCGCCGGGCTTTACGAACAAATCGACGATATTCAGGCCCCCGAGCCAGATAAAAAGGAAACCAGCTCCCCGTAATAGGAATCGTCGATGGGCAGGCCTCCCGCCGACCGCCCGATGCCGCATTCGGGTTTCTTCGGACCATGGAAGTCGGAGCCGGCGGTGATAAGAAAGCCCCGCTGCCTGCCCATGCGTTCCAGAATCCTGCACTGCCCGAGCTTGGCCGCCGGATGATAGGCTTCGATGCCCGCCACGCCCATGGTTTTCCATTCGTCCATGAGCGCCGCGAGCTTGGGTTTTCCCACAAAAAGCGAATAGGGATGGGCTACCACGGCGAGCCCGCCGGCGCCCCGAATAAGCCTTAGGGCTTTCTCCAGGGCAAGGCAATCCTTGGAAAGGTAGAAAGGCCTGCCTTTTCCCAGGTATTTATCAAAGGCCTCCTGCCTGCTCCGGACGAGACCTTTTCGAAAAAGCGCTTCCGCGATATGAGGCCTGCCGATCCTCCGGGTCCCCGCCAGCGAGCCGATTTCCTCCAGGTCGATCGATATCCCCTCTTGATGAAAAAGCACGGCGATTTGTTCGTTTCGAAAAGCCCGGGCATCGGCCAGTTCGGCTAAAGCCCCGAGCAGTTCCGGATTTTTCTCGTCCAGCCCCAGGCCCAGGAGATGGAATTCGCCGGGGTCGAAATCGATTTCGATTTCCACCCCGGCGATAAAATCCAAACCCAGTTCAACCGCTTTAATCCTGGCCTCGGCGATACCTTCCACCGTATCGTGATCCGTGAGCGCCAGCGCCTTCAAGCCGGTTTTTTTCCCCAGGCCGATCAGCTCGGAAGGGCTGAGTTCGCCATCCGAAGCGCTGGAATGGGTATGGAGATCGATCATTCCCGGGCCGCTCGTATCGCTCCGTCCCGGCCGAAGATCCGCAAGGACGGTTTTTTCCCGAGATGCGAACCCAGCATTGCGGCGTAGGCGAGCATTTCCCCGTCGGACAGGGCCTGGGCCGAGGGATCGGCGGTAGTTCTGGCGATGGTATAGAGCTGAATCGCCTCGATCTTCGCCCCCAGGGACAGAAGCCTGTCCAGGAGCGCGGCGTAGGCAAGAGCTTCCCCGGTTCCCGGAGCTTCTCCGTTCAGGGCGCAAACCATGGTCTGGAGAATGACCGGCCAGCTTCGGGCGAAACGACCGATGCCGTCGACTATGTCATCCAGCCTGTATGCCGACCGGGAGAGGGCCTGAAACCCATCCTGGCTTCCCGAGTCCAGCTTTGCCCAGATTTTCAGCCCCTCCCTCTCGACGTAGCGGGCGAGCAGCTCCGATACGCCCGGGTCGAGGAAGCCCGTGGAATTGGTGATGATCACCAGTTCCGAAGCGCCGGCGATACTGGAAAATCGCCGCCGGTATTCGGCGCAGAGTTCGAGCGCAGCTTCAAGATGAGGGGAAAGACTCGGCTCGCCGTTTCCCGAGATGCAAATATCTTTGATCGGCAAGCCTGCCCAATGCCGAAGGTACCTGCGCTCGAAAAAATCCTTAATGGCGAGATTCAGATTTCCGATATCGAATACGGTCCGGGTTGTTTCGTGTGAAACTTCGCAATAGGGGCAATCGAAATTGCATCGTTTTCGGTCGGGGAAAAGATTGACGCCAAGGGAGAGGCCCTCCGATCGTCTTGAAAAAACGGGATATACCAGCGAAGCCCCATTCTCTCCTCGCTTATGACTGACGACCTCTTCGCTGAACATGGGCATATAGTATCGTCAAGGACCTTTTCTGTGCAATGATTCTCCGTTATTCCACCTCTGTCGGCGGCGGTCGGATTTTCTGCATAAGAATACGGCCAGGAGAATATTTATTCGCTTCTGCCCGGGACGGACTTGACAGGCTTCTTCAACTTGTGCTTTCATGCTTTTCATAATGAATCGGAAGTTTTCCCTTCCAATGGGATCCAAAGCCCTTCATCATCACCACGGCCACCATCGCAGGGAAGCCGGGGCATCGCGGGGCTTGATCCGTTTATAAAGGCATCAAGCGTGCATAGAAAGCGCCGGCTCCTTCCAGCCGGCGCTTTTTTTGTCGGGCCGAGCATTTCGGTCTTTCCAAAAAGCGCAGCCTGAACGAAGGGGCGCGGTAGAACAAGGAGAGACCATGGATACGACGAATTCGGTATTGAGAGTAGGCCTTCCCAAGGGAAGGATGCAGACGAAGGTAGTACAGCTCCTGGCCGATGCCGGACTGCCGGTGAGTATCGAGGAAAGGGAATACAGACCACGGCTGGGAAACGGCTTCAGCCTCAAAACTCAGGCGGGGCAGCTATCCTACGAAACCAAGCTTTTAAAACCCCAAAACATTGTGGAAATGCTCTCCTCGGGAAGCCGGGATGTGGGCTTCGCCGGCGCCGACTGGGTCAGGGAGCTGAAAGCGGACTTGGTGGAACTCCTGGATACGGGCATGGACCCGGTCTCGGTGGTCGTCGCGGCCCCCGAAAGACTGGTCAAGCTGATAGGCGAAGCCGGCACTCCGAGAACTCCCTGGAACAAGGCCTGCGGCAGAAATCCGATCGTAGCCTCGGAGTACGAATCCCTAGCCCGGGAATGGATGGCCGAAAAGCTGCCCGAAGGGGTATTTATTCGCTCCTATGGAGCGACTGAAGTCTTCCCTCCCGAGGACGCCGATATCATCATCGATAACTGCGCCACCGGCAGTACCCTCAAGGCCAACGGACTGGTAATCATGGAAACGGTCATGAAGAGTTCCACCAGGCTCTACGCTTCCCGGCAGGCTATGGAAAATCCGGCCAAGAAAGAGGCTGCCGAAGCCCTGGTGCTGATCTTGCGTTCCGTCATGGAAGCTCGCAGGAGGGTTATGCTGGAGATGAACGTGGAAGAGTCCAAGCTTGAAAACCTGATCGCCATTCTTCCCTGCCTCAGATCCCCTACGCTTTCGCCCCTGGAAGGCGGCAAGGCCTACGCCGTCCGGGTCGCCGCCCCCAAGGACCAGCTGGCGGCCTTGATCCCCGAGATAAAACGACGGGGCGGAACCGATATCCTGGTCATCCAGCTCGGCCAGCTGGTTCCCTAAAAGGAGTCTTGCATTATGGAACAGATTGAATGGCTCAAGCTGGACGCGAACGAGGGACGCTGCCTTCTTTCCCCCTCCCAGCTGGCGAGGATCCTCTCGCCCGAGGTCGCACGGCGCTATCCCCGCTCTGATTTGCTCGAGCGTGATCTGGCGGTTTTTTACGGCCTTCCCGGGGAACAGCTTATCGCCACGGCGGGAGCCGACGATGCCATCGAGCGGGCATTCAGAACCCTGGCCGGAACAGGATCGAAGGTACTGACCACAGTTCCCGGCTTTGTCGAATTTCTCGACGCCGCGGTCAGGGTCAAGGCGGAGTTTATCGGCGTGAAAAAGAGGCCGGGCACGGCTGTGCCTGTCCAGGAAATCTGCGACAGAATTCGCCGAGACAAACCATCGCTGGTGGTCATCGCCTCTCCGGACAATCCCGACGGGAAGATATTGGGTATCGAGGATTTCGACCTCGTCAGCGGAACCTGCCGCAGCGAGGGCGCGGTTTTTCTTCTCGACCTCACCTATCTGGATTTCGCCGATGACCCGTCGATTCTCGATCGAGCGCTCAAAACGCCGGGAGTTCTCATCACCGGCAGTTTTTCCAAATCCCGGGGGCTGGCCGGATTCAGGGCGGGCTGGGCAATGGCCGGGAGCGAAGGAGCGAATCTCATCGGGCGCTTGCGCGAAGCCGGGCCGCCCTTCTCCCTATCTTCTCCCGCGATCGAAGCGGCCAGGATCGCCCTCGCGGAAACCGATGGCGCCCGGGTCGCCTTTGTGCAGAGAATCAAAAAAGAACGGATGGAACTCAAAGAGGCTTTAGGGGCCGCGGGGGCGCAAACCTGGCCGTCCCAGGCCAACTTCGTGAGCGCCTTCGTGGCCGACGCCCAAGCCTTTTGCCTCGATCTACGCGGAAAGGGAATCCTGATACGACGCTGGCCGGGCAATCCCGACACCGAAGGACTTGTGCGGATAACCTGCCCAGGCGAAGAGCGGGCATTCAATCGACTGATGAACGCGCTCAGGCGCGTGGAGGGAGCACGATGAAAAACGATACGATAGTCGTCGCGAGAAAAAGCAGGGAGACCGATATCGAGCTGAAGCTGGGCCTCTTTCCCGGGGCTTCGGACATTCGTAGCGGTATAGGCTTTCTCGACCACCTCCTTACCAGTCTCGCCCACCATGCCGGCTGGACAGTACAGCTTCGCTGCCGGGGCGACCTGGAAGTGGACGAGCACCACAGCGCCGAAGATGTGGCCATCGTCCTGGGCATCGCCTTCAAGGAGGCATTGGCGGATAGGAGAAATCCCAGGCGCTTCGGAACAGCTTACGCCCCCCTGGACGAGGCTCTGGCAAGGGCCGTGGTCGATCTGTCGGGAAGACCCTGGTGCCGGATAGATCTGGGGTTCCGGCGGGAGAGCATCGGAAGCATGGCGACGGAAAATATCGGCCACGTCCTTCAGAGCTTCGCCATCAACGCCGGCATCTGCCTCCATGTCGATCTGCTGAAAGGCGAAAACGATCACCACAGGGCGGAGGCTGCCTTCAAAGCCCTCGCCTTGGCGCTTCGAACCGCCCTTCTGCCCCTGGAAGGCATCGGCGACGACCAGCCCGGGGGGCTTGGGGCAGTCCGAGAAGGGGTCGCGGGCCCGCTGAATAGCACGAAGGGTAGGCCAAGCATCGTCATATCGAGGATAGACGAAGCCGAAACGGGAAAAGCGCGATGAAAAAACCCGTACTTGTCATCGCCTCCACCGGGGCCGCCAATCTCGCCTCGGTGGTGGCCATGTGCGAAAGGGCAGGCGTCGAGCCCGTCATAACCAAGGACCCGGGCCTGGTCGCCGATGCGGAAAAACTTCTTCTTCCGGGGGTCGGCGCTTTCGGGGCGGCCATGGAAAATCTCAGCGCAGGCAAACTGGACAAGGTTCTGGCATCGAGAATCGATAAAAAACAACCCACCATGGGTATTTGTCTGGGCATGCAGCTTTTCTGCGAATCCAGCCATGAGGCCCCGGGGGTAGGCGGCATCGGGGCCATCCCCGCCAGGGTCCAGCGATTTTCCCCGGGACTTCCTCTGCCCCAATTGGGCTGGAACAGGGTCCGGCCTGGGGGCGGCGAAGACTTTATCGAAGCCGGCTGGGCTTATTTCGCGAACAGCTACAGGATCACCGAAGTCCCCGAGGATTTTTCCTGCGCCTGGAGCGATTACGGAGAGCGCTTTGTCGCGGCGATGACCGCGGGGGTCGATCCTGCGAGCGGAATCCCCGCCATCCTGCTCTGCCAGTTCCATCCAGAATTGTCGGGGACCTGGGGACAGAGACTCTTCAGGCGCTGGATGGGGTTGGAAGCACGCGTCAGGGAAAAGGCTAAGGGCGGCGAGACGGGGTGCCCGGGAAAAAACCCGAGCCCGGCCTCCTTTCGGCGGGGGACGGCGTTGCGAATACTCCCCTGCCTCGATATCAAGGGGGGAAGGGTCGTAAAGGGCACGCGCTTTCAGAACCTGGTGGATTCCGGAGACCCGGTCGAGTTGGCGGCTCGATACGAAGCCGAAGGCGCCGACGAAATAGCCTTGCTGGATATCAGCGCGACCATCGAAGAGCGTCGTACTGCCCTCGAATCGGTGACGGCGGTGCGCAGGCGCCTGTCCATTCCTATTTCGGTAGGCGGAGGGATCCGTAGCATTGAGGATGCGGAACGCCTTTTAAACGCCGGGGCCGATCGGGTATCGATCAATAGCGCGGCGGTGAGAAACCCCTCCCTCGTTCAGGATTTGGCAGGACGATTCGGTGTACAATGCGTCATCGTGGCCATCGACGCGGCCAGGAAGGCCGACGGAAGCTGGGAGGTCTTTATCGAAGCCGGCAAGAAAAACACAGGTATCGACGCAATCGAATGGGCCAGGCGCTGCGCCGGCCTCGGAGCGGGCGAGGTCCTTCTCACCTCAATCGATAGGGACGGGACGGGCCTGGGTTATGACGAAGCGCTCATAGCTTCCGTCGCCCAGGCATCGGGCATACCGGTGATAGCCTCGGGCGGCGCCACTCATATAGGGCATTTTATAAAGGGAGCCCAAGCCGGGGCAAGCGCGCTCTTAGGCGCCGGGGCCTTCCACAGAGGGGAACTGAGCATCGAAGCGTTGAAAGGCGGCCTTGCGGCTTCGGGCATGGAGGTAAGACTATGATAGTACCGAGTATAGATATTCTTGGTGGAAGGGCGGTCCAGCTGAGGGGTGGCCGTCATCCGGTCCTGGAGGTGGGAAATCCCGAGGCTCTGGCCGAAAAGCTCTCCCGGGCAGGCGAGATCGCCGTCGTGGATTTGGACGCGGCCCTGGGCAAGGGTTCCAATACGGAGATTATACGGCGGATCATCGCCAAGCATCCCTGCAGGGTCGGCGGCGGCATACGGAGCAAGGAACTGGCCCTGGAATACCTGGACCTCGGAGCTCGGGCGGTGATGATAGGCACCAAGGCAAGCCCCGAGTTTCTCGCCGATTTTCCGGCGGAGCGTCTCATAGCGGCTTTGGACACGAATAAAGAGAAAATCATGGTCGAGGGCTGGACGAAGGAGACCGGGGCGGACCTGTTCGCCAGAATCGAAGAGCTCAAGCCCTATGTGGGTGGTTTCCTGGTCACGACGATAGACAGGGAGGGAGAGATGAACGGCTTCGACTTCGAACGGGCGGAGGCGATAGTCAAAGCTGCCTCAGGCAGGCGCGTCACCTTCGCCGGGGGAGCTTCGGGGGGGAAGGAAGGAGCCGCCCAAATCGCCCGCCTGGACGCCCTGGGCGCCGACGTGCAGGCCGGTACGGCCCTTGCGACCGGAGCCTTAAGCCTAGCCCGGGCTTTTTCGGCCCCTTTGAGTTCAGACAGGCCGGACGGACTTTGGCCGACCACGGTCTGCGACGAGGGGGGTCGTCTCCTGGGCCTGGTCTATTCGGACCTGGAAAGTCTAGATGCCGCCTTCGAATCGGGACGGGGCGTCTATAAATCCCGTTCGAGAGGTTTATGGAAAAAGGGTGAAACCTCGGGCAACCGGCAAGATCTGATCCGCGCCGACCTGGACTGCGACAGGGATTGCATACGGTTCACCGTGCGCCAGAATGGAAAGGGGTTTTGTCATCTCGGGCGCAGGAATTGTTTCGACAATGGTTTCGGCATAGAAAAACTGTCCAGGACCGTCGAAGCCCGATTCAAGGAGGCTCCCGAGGGCTCTTATACCAGGAGACTTTTCAGCGATGAAGGCCTTTTAGCCTCCAAGCTGAGGGAGGAGGCGGACGAGCTGGCCAAGGCCTCGGGCGCCGCCGAAGCGGCTTTCGAGGCCGCCGATCTGATTTATTTTTCCCTGGTCAAGGCTCAAACCGAGGGCGCCGGCCTAAGAGACATCGAAGCGGAATTGGAGCGTAGATCATACAAGGTTCAGCGCAGGCCGGGCAACGCGAAACCCGGTTACGAGGACGCGGAGGGAGGAAACCGATGGACGGGAATTCACTGAAAAATCCCGGAATTCCGGTTTTTTCCATGCGACGCATATGCCCGGAGGAAATACCGGCTCCCTCGGGACGACTGTTTCCGCCCGATGTGGAGGAAAAAGCGGCAAAAATAATATCGGAGGTACGAAAGGGGGGCGTTTCAGCCCTTAGGCGTTGGGCGGAAACCCTGGGGGAACTCTCCCCTGGCGAGGAGCTGTATCTCGATCGGGGGCAGCTCGGAGCCTATTGGGATTCCCTGGACCCGACCCTGAAAAAGCTCCTCGAAAGGGTAAAAGAACGAATCGTGAATTTCGCTTCGGCCCAGCGTTCCTGCCTCTCGGATCTGTCCATGCCCATCGCCGGAGGCAGGGCAGGACACCGATTCATCCCCGTAAGACGCGCCGGCTGCTATGTGCCGGGAGGACGTTACCCCCTCCCCTCCACTGCCCTGATGACCACAGTGCCGGCGGCTGTGGCCGGGGTGGAGGAGGTCTACTGCGCCGGGCCGAAGCCGGATCCGGTGAGCCTGGCGGCGGCCTATATAGGGGGCGCCAAGGGCTTTTTGCGCTGCGGGGGCGCCCAGGCGATCGCCGCATTGGCCTTCGGCGTGCGGCTGCCGGGCTGCGACGTGGTAGTCGGGCCCGGCGGGCGCTTCGTGGCCAGCGCCAAGCGCCAACTATTCGGCATTGTCGGCACCGAAGCGCCCGCCGGGCCCTCGGAGCTGCTCATCCTCGCCGACGACCAGGCCGACCCGGCCCTGGCAGCCGCGGATCTGATCGGTCAGGCGGAGCACGACCCCGAAGCCTTCCCCGCCCTTATCTGCCGCTCCGAAGGTTTTGCCCTCCAAGTCGAAAAAGCCCTCGCGACGGCGCTTCCGGGCCTCCCCGAGCCCAACCGAAGCACCGCCCTCGCCTCCTTGGCTAAGGGCTGGATACTTGTGGCGGCCGACGACGCATCGGCGAAAGACTGCGCCGAACGATGCGCCCCCGAGCATCTTGAGCTTTTAGTCGCCTCGCCCGAAAAGTGGGAAAAAGACATCAGCTGCGCCGGCGCCGTATTTCTCGGCCAGGGAAGCGCCGAAGTATTCGGCGATTACGGTGCGGGACCTAACCACAGCCTTCCCACCGCCGGGGCCTCACGCTTCGCGGCGGGATTGTCGGTGCTGCATTTTCTCAAGGCCAGAACCTGGCTGAAGATAGACCGGCCCGGTATGCTTGCCGCCGATACGGCCGCCTTCGCGCGGCTCGAAGGTCTTGAAGGTCACGCCAGGGCCGCGGAGATCAGGCTTCAGAACCCGTAGATCGCCGAGTACTTCTTCCGCAGATAGCCGGTAAAGTGGGAAGGGTCGAGACTGGAGCCCGTAGCCTTCAACACCAGCTCCGAAGGCAGGAGGGCGGCCGCCTCCCGATGCACCTTCTCCCTGAGCCAGTCCAGGGCGGGAGAACAGTCTCCCGCCGCGATGCTCCGCTCCAGGGAGGGAATTTGAGCCTTCATAGCCGTCCAGAACTGAGCCGCGTACAGGTTTCCGAGGGCATAGCTCGGGAAGTATCCGAAAGAACCCATGGACCAGTGGATATCCTGCAGACAACCCCTGCGGTCGTCGGGAACCTCCACCCCGAGGGTTTGATGCATCGTGTCATTCCACGCCCCGGGAAGATCCTCTACGGCCAAATCGCCCTTTATGAGCGCCGATTCCAGCTCGAACCGTGCGATAACATGGAGCCCATAGCTCACCTCGTCGGCCTCGGTGCGGATAAGGCTCGCTTCCACCCTGTTGACGCCTTTATAGAAGTCTTCGAGCGCGACGCCTTCCAGGGCTCCTTCGGCCATCGGGACGATATGCCCATAATGGGCGCCCCAGAAGGGAAGTGAACGGCCGATAATATTCTCCCACATTCTGGACTGGGATTCGTGGACCGCCATGGATGCCGCGTCGGCGAGTCTGGTGCCGGAATAATCGGGCCCCACCTCCAGCCCCATCTCGTACAAGGCGTGGCCCGCTTCGTGTATGGTGCTGAATACGCTGGAGGGGAAATAATCTTCGATATAGCGTGTGGTTATCCGGATATCGTCCCTGCCCAGGGTCGTGGTAAAGGGATGCGCGGCCGTATCCAGCCTTCCCCTGTGCTTGTCGAATCCCAGGGCTCCCATAAAGTACTGGCTCATCCTTGCCTGGGCGGCGGGACTTACCCTGCGCCGTAGAAAGCTATCGTCGCTCTGCGGTCTCGACCTGATCGCGCCCAGAATTTCCACCAGATCTCGCTTCATGACGGCGAATACATCGGCGATCGACCTTTCGGTGCTCCCGATCTCGTAAAGGTCCAGGAGGACATCGTAGGGAGGAGCGCCGGGGTTCAGGGCGGAAGCTTTTTCCAAATTCAACCTGATCATCGTGGCCAGGTGAGGAGCGAAGCGCTTGAAATCGTTGTTTTTCCTGGCCTGTACCCAGGCCGCCTGGGAAAGGCTCGTCTGCCTGGCCATCTCGCTCACCAGACCGGCGGGGAGCTTCGTTTCCTTGTCGTATTCCCTTCGCGATACCCGAAGATAGGCCTTTTCCTGCCCGGAGAGATCCTTTTCCCCTTCGAGCCTGTTCAGCAGCTCTCCGATCCCGGGATTCACCGCCTTCTCGTGGGCCAGGTTTTCCACGATGGCCAGCTGTTCGGCCCGCTCGTCGATTCCGCTTTCGGGCATATAGGTTTCCTGGTCCCAACCCAGGAGGGCGGCGATGTGGGTAATAACGCCGCGTTCCCTGTCCAGTGAAATGAGTTTTTTCATCGCCTCGCGCATAGTGGCTCCTTGCTTCCCGATTCCCCCATTTTTCAATTGTACCGAGTCCAAAAATACGGCTGAATGCTAACACGACGACTAAAAGTGTACAACCGAGCCGCCGGTGGAGTATAATCCTCACCGTGTTTCTCCGCGAACTCAAGCAGCCCGTCGAAAGTCTCAGAAACGTCGGCCCCGCCCTGGCCTCAAAGCTGGGCAGGCTGGGCATAGGAACGATCGCGGAGCTGCTCACCCATTACCCCAGGGACTACGAAGATCGGAGCGCCTTCGTGCCCTTGTCCCGTTTTACGGACAAAAATCCCGTCCATACCCTAGCCCAGGTGGTAGCCCACGAGTGGTTCGGCTACGGCGCCATGCGGACCCTCAAGATCCGGGTTCGGGACGAAAGCTCGGAAGCCGTCCTCCTCTGTTTCAATAGGCCCTTTCTCGAAAAAAGCCTCCCCCTGGGTTCCCGAATCCTTATCCACGGCAAATTCCAATTTCGTTACGGCGAGATTCAGTCTTCGGCCTTCGAAGCGGAAGTCCACCGGGAGGGCTCGGACCCCCTTCCTGGGCTTCTGCCCCTCTACTCCCTGACCGGCGGCTTAACCCAAACGGCGCTGCGCAAGCTCATCCGCAGGGCGCTGGAAATGTACGGCCGGCGGGTGGAAAACGAGCTGAGCCCGGAGCTGATAGCCGCCAGGGCGCTCATGGCCAAGGCCGAAGCCCTGCGGGCAATTCATTTCCCCTCATCCGAGGCCGAAAAGTCCCTGGCGAGAACCAGCCTGGCCTACGAAGAACTCTTTCATTTTCAGCTGGGAATAGCGCTGCGGATTCAAGCACGGAAACTGCAGAGCGTGGAGCGTAAGCCAATCCAGGGCATACTAGGCCGACGACTTCTGGAACGGCTCCCCTTCTCCCTTACCCCCGATCAGAGCAAGGTTCTGGAGGAGATTCAGGCGGACATGGACCGGCCCCAGCCTATGGCCAGGCTCCTTCAAGGCGACGTGGGCTCGGGCAAGACCATCGTCGCCCTTCTGGCAGCCCTTCGGGCTGTGGAACGGGGTTCCCAGGTGGCGATTATGGCGCCTACGGAACTCCTGGCCCGCCAGCACGCTGCCACCGCGGCGAAGCTTCTGGAACCCCTGGGCATACGGCTGGCCTTTCTCACGGGCAACGTGGACGACGCCTTTCGTCCTCCCCTCCTCAAAGCCCTTTCCTCCGGAGAGGTGGATATCGTCCTGGGAACCCACGCGCTGTTCTCCCCCGATGTCCTGTACAGAAATCTCCGCCTGGTCGTAATCGACGAACAGCACCGCTTTGGGGTAGCCCAGCGCGGGGCGCTATATAAAAAAGGCGATATCCCGGACCTCCTCATGATGACCGCAACCCCCATACCCAGGAGCCTCGCCCTCACGCTCTTCGGCGATCTGGCTGTTTCATCGATCCGAAGCCTTCCTCCGGGCCGCAGACCGGTCATAACCCATCTGGCCAAGGAAGGGAACGAGGCCAAGGTATATAAATTTGTGGATAGCCTGGTTTCCCAGGGGCGTCAGGCTTTTTTCGTGTACCCGCTTATCGAAGAGTCCGAAAAGGCGGAGCTGAAAAATGTCCAAAACATGGCCGCGTTCCTGGCCAAAAAGATCTACCCCCGCTATACCCTGGGTCTTCTCCATTCCCGGCTCAAAGAGGACGAAAAACGCGAGGTCATGGATGCTTTCATAGAAGGGAAGATCCAGATACTGGTGGCCACCAGCTTGATCGAGGTGGGCGTGGACATTCCGAACGCGGCTGTCATGGTGATCGAGCACGCGGAACGCTTTGGTCTTTCCGCCCTGCATCAGCTGAGAGGAAGAATAGGCAGGTCCGGCCATCAAAGCTATTGTTTTCTCGTCTATTCCAAGGAAATCGGAGAGGAAGCGGTCCAACGCCTGAAGGCGCTCTACTCCAGCACCGACGGGTTTGCCCTCGCCGAGGAGGATCTGAAGATCCGTGGCCCCGGCGAGCTGCTGGGAACGGCGCAATCCGGCGCCCTGCGTCTGCTGATCGCCGATCCTTTGAGGGACTTCGAACTTTTAAAATCCGCCAGGGCCGAGGCTTTTTCCCTTGTGAAGGAAGACCCTTCCCTTCTCTTCCCCGCCCACGAGGTATACAGAAGGATCATCGAGAATAAAGCGACGCCCCGGGAACCCTAGGCCCACACCTCCCCCGGCCCGGGTCGAGGAGGGGAAAGCCAAGCCGGATCTGGGTTCTATTTTTTGGGGCCGCCGTTTTGGAGCACGATCTCGGAACTCGCCATGTACTCCAATATCTTGTCCTTTCTCGCCCGGGTGCCAAGCAACTCTCTCACCCTCAGGTATTTTCTGCGCAAATACTGGATTGAGGGAATGGTTGTCCCGAAATGGTTGGCCAGCTCCCAGTCCCGGTGAAGATACCTGCCCGACTTGTCTTTCTCGTTGAGATCCAAAAACTCCCTGAGCAATTCCTTGGTCCACTGAATAGGGGCGCTGCGGGAATAATCATGCCTGTCCAAACGTCGCCTTGTCCTGCCTTCCGAACCTTCCTGTTTCTTTTTCTTCCAGTGAGGATGGCGGTTGCGGGCAAAGAGGATATCCTCTTTGCCGTACCCGGTGGCTTCCATCCATTGACGGGCAAGCCTTGCCTTTTCGGCGGGAGGCAGGCCGGAGCGGAAAGACCGGTCGACGTACTCCTCGGGAGTCTTGGATTCGAGAATCAGCTTTTCCCATCTTTTCATACGGATAATATACGACATAAGGCAAGCTAATTTCAAATGGAAAAACACAATTAATTATGTCGCTCATCGCGAATCCCGGAAAATCCCGGGAAACCGCCCGCCGCGGAAGAGGACCGATCCTCATTGCGCGTTTTCGATAAGCGTTCTATCATGATATTTACACCTATACTCAGCATCGACGCTTGCGGAAACCGCAAGTACGTATAAAAGCAAGGAGTTCTCCATGTCCCCGAAGTATGAAGCCCTGTTGAGGAACATCATGAGTCCCGACAGCTTCGGCAAGCTAGCCGCCTTGAAAAATCCCTGGGTTACGGATTTTGTCGGATTTTTCGCCGAACACTGCGCCCCCAAATCGATCTACGTCTGCGACGACAGCGAAAAAGATGTCCAATACGTTCGGGATCAGGCCTTGGCCAAGGGCGAGGAAGAGCGACTGGCCAATCCGGCCCAGACTATTCATTGGGACGGATATTGCGACCAGGGCAGGGACAAGAACGGCACCCGTTTCATGGTCTACAAGGAAAACCTGGCGGACATGGGCGCCCTCAACACCATCGAATACGAAAAGGGATACGCCGAGATCATGGATATTTCCAGAGGGATAATGAAGGGTAAGGACGCTATTCTTCAATTTTTCTCCGAAGGGCCCACCGAGAGCCCCTTCACAATCCCTTGCGTCCAGTTCACCGATTCCTGGTACGTCGCCCATTCGGAATTCATCCTCTATCGTTCGGCCTATCACCACTTCCTGGGTATGAAGGAAGGGGAAAAGAGCGGGTTTTTCCGCTTCATCCATTCGGCGGGAGCCCTGGACGAGCGCAATTGCACGGACAACCTGGACCAGCGCCGGATTTACATGGATACCCAGAACAACATCGTCTATTCCATGAACAACCAGTACGCCGGCAACTCCGTGGGGCTCAAGAAGCATTCCATGCGCCTGGCCATCAACAAGGCGGGCAAGGAAGGCTGGCTCTGCGAGCATATGTTCATCATGGCCGCCCTCGACAGGGAAAAGGGACGCAAGACCTATTTCTGCGGCGCCTATCCCTCGGCATGCGGCAAGACCTCCACCGCCATGATCCCCGGCGAGCAGATAGTGGGCGACGATATCGCCTACTTCCGCAACATCGGCGGGGAGTTTCGGGCGGTCAACGTGGAATTCGGCATGTTCGGCATCATCAAGGACGTCAACGCCAAGGACGATCCTCTGATCTTCGAAAACCTCATGAAGAACCAGGAAGTCATCTTCTCCAACGTGCTCAGGGGTCCCGACGGCAAGCCCTACTGGCTTGGCATGGGCGTCAAGACTCCCGAGGAAGGCCGGAACCATTTCGGCCGGTGGCGCAAGGGAATCAAGGACGACAAGGGCAAGGATGTGCCCCTAGCCCACGGCAACGCCCGCTATACCATGCGCCTGGACTATCTAGCCAACATCGACAAGGAGGGCTTCGAAGCCAAGAACGGCGTCAAGGTCGAAGGCATCCTCTACGGAGGCAGGGACAGCGACACCACGGTGCCGGTGGAGGAATCCCCGAACTGGAAGGACGGCATCTTGCTCAAGGCCGCCACCCTGGAATCCGAGACCACCTCGGCCACCCTGGGCGCCGAGGGCGTGAGGGACGCCAGTCCCATGGCGAACATGGACTTCGTTTCCTATCCCCTGGGCCGCTATACCCTGAACAACATCGCCTTCGGCGAGTCGGTGAAGGATTGTCCCAAGATTTTCAGCAACAATTACTTCATGCGCGGCCCCGATGGCAATTTCATGACCAGCAAGCTGGCCAAGAAGGTCTGGCTGCACTGGGCCGAAGGCCGGATCCACGGCGAATACGATACCTACGATACCCCCACGGGCAAGATTCCCCGCTACGCGGACCTGAAGGCTCTTTTCAAAAAGCACCTGAACGAGGAGTTTTCCGAGGCGGACTACAGCTACCTTTTCACCTTCCGCTGCACGAAATGGATCGAAAAGCTGGAGCGCACCAAGGCTTTCTACGCCAAAGCGGACCCCAATACCCCGAAGGAGATTTTCGATTATTGGGACAGGGCGATAACGCGGATCAAGGCGGCCAGGGAGCGCTTCGGCGATGAAATCAAGCCCGGCGTCTATAAAATATAGTTTGTTGAGGTTTTTTCAAAAATCAGACGGTTTTTGAAAAAAAGTATTAAGATGCGTATATAGGGGAATTTTCGTGATCCATGGCCGCCGGGGCCTCTTGCTCCGGCGGCCATACCGTTCAGGTCTTCTAAGCCATTCTCCTGACCAGGAGGGCCGCAAAGCCCTTTTTTTTCGCCTCTCCCAGCTTCCACAGACCCTCGGGCCTGCTTTTTTCGAAACGCGCGATCACCGTCGGGCTCGCCACGACGACGGCGGCGCCGGCCTTTTTCAGGGCCCGGGCGATCAGCGCCCAGCTTTCTCCCACATAATCGTAGCCGGGAATCTCGTCGGGAAAGCATAGTATCGCGTCCAAGGAGGAATCTCCGATACGGTCCGTATCGAAGAACGCGAATCGTCGGATCGCCACCGCATCCCCGAAGGCGGCGTAAAGGTTCGCCCCGGCGGCGCGCAGCGAAAGGCTGTCCCGGGAAACAAGATCTATCCGGTCGCAGCCCAGGGCCGCCCGCGCCCAGAGGGAAGAGAGACCGATACCCGGGTTGACCACAAGAAAATCCCTCACCAGGCTTCCGGCGCAGGCCTTGGCCAAGGCTTCCGTCGCCAGATCGGTGGCGTAGCTGGTGGTATCGAACTCAGGCAATCCATAAAATCCATGGCAGGGCAGCTTATAACTCCCCAGCTTTCTCCGGCCCTCGGAGCGAAGATAGGGTCCGGGAAGGCCCGCCTTGGAGAATCCGGGGGGCAAGCTTTGGGGTGCATTGCCGGAGGCCGGTCGAATCGCCAAAATGGTTTTTCGTGGACACCTTGGCGATGAGCCTGAATCCCGCCGCGGAACAGTATTCCGAGGCCTTTTCCGCCAGGGGCGCCACGATCACGAAGGCAAGCCTTCCTCCCTGCCTTAGGAGCTTCGGCGCCTCGTTGCCCAGGAAGCTGGAAAGCACGGGTTCCCCCGCCTTCGCAGGAAGATTGGAGAGGACGGCATCGTAAGGCCCGAGCGAATCCTCCTCGGCCAGGAGGCCGGGGGCGATTATCAGGTCCGCCGTTCTTTCTTGGGGTTTCCTGTGTTTCGGCGGCTTCTTGGCGATCGGCGAGGAAGGGCTGCCGTCCAATTCCAGCCTGACCGCCTTCAGTCCGTTTCTCCAGGCATTTCTCTCGGAAATGGCGCAGGCGAGCAAATCCCTGTCTTTCAGCACCACCCTGCTTCCGGGACAGGAGGCGGCCATGGAGAGCCCTATGACACCGACCCCGCAGCCCGAGTCCAGGATGGAAGAAGCGGAGCAGATCGTCTCGTCATGGGCGATTTCTTTCAATAGCAGCTTGGTTCCCGTATCGATGTCGTAGGATGAGAAGAGGGCGTGGGAGAGATCGAATTTGAGCCTGGAACCCCGGTAGGCGAACTCCACCGTCTTGTGTACGAGCGGCTCCAGGTCATTCACCGGCGCTTTTTCCGATCCCGCGGCGGGGGGTACTCCGGGAGGGTTTCAGTCGTTGACCCGCTCGACATAATCGTTGGATTCGGTATTGACCAGGATTTTTTCCCCCTGTTTTATGAAAAGCGGCACCCTGACCACCAGGCCGGTTTCCGTGGTCACCGGCTTCGTGGCGCCCGATACGGTGTCGCCCTTGATATAGTTCTCGCTTTCGACGACGGTGAAGACCATCTTGTAAGGAATCTTTATGTCGATCGGTTCGCCTTCCCACATGATCAGCGTATAGGTCTCCCCCTCCTTGAGGTAGGGGCGTTTGTCCTCGTGCGCTTCGAGGGGGATACCGAACTGTTCATAGCTTTCGTTGTTCATGAACATAAAGTTTTCGCCGTCGAAATACTGGTACTGACAGTCCACCATATCCACCTGGGCGTCCTCGACGCTGTCCGCGGTTTTTATGGTCTGGGTGATCACGTTCCCCGTCTTGAGGCTTTTAGCCTTTACCCTGGCGAAGGCCGAGCCCTTGCCGGGGCTCACGAATTCCCGGTCCACCACGATGTGGGGAGCGCCGTTTATGAGAAGACAGGTTCCTAGATTGATCTCACCGCCGCGTACCATACTTGTTCCTTCTACCGCCCAGGTCTTGGCCGGGCAATACATCGCTAAAAGAATAGGGGCTTGAAAATGCCGCTGTATTTCACCGTATTTTAACGGAAAGCACGCTTCCCTGTAAAGCCTTCGCTTTTACGCTTCAGGCTTCCGTCTTCGCTTTATCCTTAAAAAACCCGGAAAAAGGAAAATTGATCGCTTCCCCGATATCCCTCATTCCCATCATGACCATGAACAGGCGATCGAAGCCAATCGCCACGCCCGAACAGGGGGGAAAGTCGCCGAATATTTCCGGGTACCTCGTATCGACGGCATGGGGCACCAGGGCCTGGGCTTTTTTTTCGGCCTGGGAACGGAAATAGTCGGCCACCGCCCTCCCATCGACCATTTCGGTAAAACAATTCGCCACTTCGATGCCTCGAACGTAGAGTTCCCAGCGCTCCTTATAGGGCCTCCCCGGGATGTCCCTGGCCAGGCACTCGATGCCCGCGGGGTATTCATCCAGGATTAGGGGCCTATCCATGGGCAGGACAGGTTCTACGAGAGATAGGAATATGATGTTGAACGCCTCTTCCCAAGGAGCCTCGGAATTGACCATAAGACCGAGGCCCCGGGCGGCTTCGATCATCGCTTCTTCTTGCACGAGGGAATCAAGATCCAGCCCTGTATAAGCGTGAAAAGCCTCGGCCATGGTCATGCGCCTGAAGGGAGGCCTTGCCTCCTTCGGGCTATCCGGCGGCGCAAGGGCTTCGAAAAGGGCCTCGGTAAGTCTCGCCGAGGAGGATGAGTCGCCGCCGATCGTATAGTACTCCAGCATGGTGAACTCCGGATTGTGGAGCCTTCCCAGGGATTCGGCGTTTCGAAAGGATTTGCATAGCTGAAATACGTTGGTTCTGGAGTCGGCGATGATTTTTTTCATCCAAAGTTCGGGGGAAGGTATGAGATACAGGGGCATTTCTTCCATGAAAGGATGCTTGAACTCCGTGGCGAAGGCTTCCAGGCTCGATTCGGGGATAAGCCAGGGGGCCAAAAGCGGGGTGTCGGTTTCCACATAGCCCCGGGAGAGAAAAAATTCCCTCGTCTTCGTCACCAGCTCCGAGCGGGCGCGCATTGCTTCAATCGTCATAGTTCGAATCATCCTCCATCCCTCTGGGCGCTTTTGGGCGAAGTTTATCAAAATACTCCAGGCTCAGGGCGGCATTCCGCCGCAAGGCTTTAGGGGAGATCCAGGATCTATCCAGGACCGTACCCTTCAGCGAGGTTTTCAATGCGGATGCAGAAAGGGCAAGGAGGGCGCGTGCGGGAATAGACGCCCCCAGGACACCCAGAAGGCAGGAAGCCGACTCGTCGGGCCTGAAGTAAGGGCAGGCTTCCAGGCAGATATCGCAGCCGTAGAGCCTATCGGAGAGGAAGGGTCGAATGAAGGCCGGCGGTTCCTCATCGATATGAGTCCAGTGTTGAATGCACTTTTTCCGATCGAAGAATCCGCCTTGATCGCCTAAGGCTTTCGTCGGACAAGCTTCAACACAGCGTCTGCAGCTTCCGCAGCCCGGCACAGGTTTCCCTTCGCCCGTCGACGATTCCGTCAACCCAAGGTCGATAGGGCAAAGCAAGAGGCCGATCAGGACCGCGGAACTGTTCCCCCTGCTTCCGGAGGCTATCAGAATAGTGTTTTTGCCGATCCAGCCCAGGCCGGCCCCGAGGGCCAGCGCTTTTTCGGGGAGAGCCGAGTTGACCAGGCGTTTCCACGCCTTTGTCCCCGGGATTTCGATACCAAGGCGAGCCGCCTCGACCTTGGTTGCCTTTACCGCCAGCAGAAGACGCCTATCGATCTCGGCGTACCAGTTGGCCCTGGCGAAGCGGGCGAGGGCGAGGCGAGGCTCGGTGGATTCAGGCGAATCGCCAGCGGCTTCCTTTGCCCAGTCCGGCATAGTCTGAATTCCGCTCGAATAGTTCAGGGCGACCGCGGCGAGGCTCCGGGTTTCGGAGGTACCGTACCGTTCCCGCAGCCCCGCCGGAACTCCCGTCTCGCCCAGAAGCGAATTGAAGGCATGAGCGCCGATAAAGCCCTGGGCGTAAAACCCCTGGGCTTCAAGGCGACTTGAGAGGATCGACCGGACCAGCGCCCCTGGGCTTTCGGCCTTCATGGGCAGAGCCGGTCCCTCAAGGAATCGGAAAGCGGGAAGTCAGGGACAGCACCTTTTCCCCTACCCGCCTGAGCACTCCCTGGTCGCCCTTGGAGCGCAAGACCTCGCCGACCAGGGCGCCGACAAGGAGCATTTCATCCCTGCCCATCCCCCGGGTCGTAAGCGCCGCTGTTCCGACCCGTATGCCCGAGGTGACGAAGGGGCTCTTATCGTCGAAGGGGATACTGTTCTTATTCACCGTGATATTGGCCCTGTCGAGCCAGGTCTCGGCTTCTCTCCCCGATATGCCCAGGGGAGAGAGGTCCACCAAGGCTAAATGAGTGTCGGTGCCGCCGGATACGATTCGGGCGCCGCTCTGGGCGATACTGGAGGCCAAAACGACGGCGTTCTCGCAGACTCTTCCGATGTAGGCCCCGAACTCCGGCTCCAGGGCTTCCTTGAAAGCCACCGCCTTGGCCGCGATCACGTGGAGAAGCGGCCCGCCCTGGATGCCGGGCATGATGCTGCTATCGATAAGCTCGGACCACTTTCTAAGCCCATCTCCCTTCGGTGTTCGAATACCCCGGTTGTTTTCCTTATCCCGGCCGATAAGGATCATTCCGCCCCTGGGGCCGCGCAGGGTCTTATGGGTTGTCGTGGTGGTAAAATCCGCTACGGCCAGCGGACTGGGATGCTTGCCGGCCGCGACCAGCCCGGCGATATGGGCCATATCGACCATCAAATACGCTCCCACTTCGTCGGCGATCCGTCTGAAGGCGTCAAAATCGATGGTCCTGGAATAGGCGGAGGCACCCGCAATGATCATCCTCGGTTTATGCTGCCGGGCCAATGAGGCAATCTGCTCATGGTCTATGCGCTCGTCTTCGCGGCGCACTCCGTAACGAAGCACCTTATAGAGCTTTCCCGAGAAGGAAACCGGCGCCCCATGGGTCAGATGGCCTCCGTGGGCGAGATCCATCCCCAGGATCGTATCGCCCGGTTCCAATACGGCGAATAACACGCCCATATTGGCCTGGCTGCCCGCGTGGGGCTGCACATTGGCATAATCGCAGCCGAAGAGCCGCTTCGCCCTATCCCTGGCCAGGTTTTCGGCTATGTCGACAAACTCGCAACCGCCATAATACCGCTTGCCGGGGTAGCCTTCGGCGTATTTATTGGTGAGGACCGAACCCACAGCCTCTCTTACCGCCGCGGAGGTATAGTTTTCGCTGGCGATCAGTTCAAGCTTGTCCCTTTGTCGCAGTTCCTCACGCTCCATGGCCGACCAGAGTTCCGGGTCATACTCTTTAATTTTTTTCATTGTTACCCTCTGGGAAAAATGCGATCCAAGCATTGATAGTCTAGCGTATTCTTTGGATTTGCACCACGGCCCCGGCAGCTCGAACTTCGGTTCTAATACGTGGCGAGAATCCTTACGGGCCTCCAATCGCTGGAGTATTCGAGACCGAAGGCCTCTTCCAGAGGATCCGCAAAAAGCCACTCTGTACCAGCATGGTCTCCTGGCTCCCCGGTGATCCGACCATGGAGCGAATCGATTCCCCTGGTTATGGTGATGTGCCGATTATCCAGGGCGCCAAAGTACGACGCGGGTCCCGCGAAGGGAGGGGTAAAGCCCGCGGGTACGGCTCCGTAAACGAGAACCGGGTCGTATGGGATCCAGCCAACCGCCGGAAGGTAATACTCCATCCAGAAATGGGGGATTCCCTGCCCCTGGTCGCTTACAATGAATCCCGCCACAGGAAGCGCGGGAATTCCCGCCGCCCTGAAAATCGCGGTGGCTATGAGGGCGTAATTGCGAGAACCGGCTTTTTTCTTTGCCAGGTCCTGGATCGCCGATCCTTCAGGCTCCGGGTCGGGCAGCCAGGCCAGCCGGGAGGCCAGCCAGGTCCTTATCAGGCCGGCTTTTCGCTGGAGGTTTCGTTCCCTGCCTATTATAGCCGCCGCCAAAGTTCTTACCTCCTTTTCGCCGGAGGGGACAATCGCGTCGGCTTCGAGATAGGGTTTTAAGAATGGCGGAGGCCCCCCCGGGGCGGAAGAATCGGCATAGGGGCCGGAGAACCCTGTCTTATACGAAGATAATTCCGATTCGATATTGTAGACCGTGATCAACAAGGTTCGACTCACCCGGGTGTCGCCGAAGGGAAGATCATCAAGCCGGACCAGGGAAGTCGGGTCGCCTGGCCGCCCCTGGGCGGGGTGACTTTCGGCCTGTACTTCGTCGATGCTTTGCCCGAAGCATTCGGGGGGGCTGGGGATATGGAGCAGTAAGGAGCCGCCCGGATTTTTATCCTTCCGTTCCACGTCGATTTCAAACTCCAAGGTATAACTCACCGGATTGAAACGGTACTTCGTCCCGGAATCCTGACTCAGCTGTAGATGGTAGGGTTCCGACTGCCCATGAGGAGTGCTCACCACCATGGGACCGGAACCAGCCTGCTCCGGAACTCTCACATGTATCAGCTTATCGTCCCAGTGCTCATACATAAGAGAACTTTCGGGAAGCACAAAGCGTTGGGAAACGGGAATGGCGACGGAAAATTCCTCGGATTGTTGGGCATCCAGGGTCATGCTTCCGGGATTTCGGGGGAACCGCACCTGGCTGGCGTGGAGTTCCGAACCGAAGTTTATTCCCCGCAATTGGATCAAAGCCCCTGGCCCCGCTTCCTGAGGAAGAACTTCGGCGATAGAAGGTCCGGGAGAAGCATAGGGAAGGTCTGCCGGCCGCGTGGGGAGACGAAGGGAATTGATAAGCACCAAGGCTTTGCTCTTTCCCGGCAGCTTCTCCACCTGGATCAAACCCGAATCCACGCTGGACGGCAGAGAAAAAACTATTTCATCATCGGACCATGAGATATACGAAGAATGCGTCAGTTCGTACCCGTCCAGGAGAATCCGGCCGCGGCCCTGTTCCCGGCCGAAATTTTTCCCCCGCAGCCGGATGCTTTCTCCCGGAGTGAATACAAACGGTTCGATATCTGTTAGAACGGGCCTCGCACCCAGGAGAACAAGATAAAGGGCGGCAAAAGCCGCGGCGACCGACAGGACTGTCCAGGCCAGTCTTTTACCAGGCTTCATGCCCAAAAACCTCGATTTCCTTCCTCAACGTGCGGTAAGCCTGTCCACTTTTATCTCGACAGCCACGGGGGCTCCCGATTTGAGGTCCGCGCCGAGAGGATAGAAGTAAATCCTCGATCCCAGAAGGATGCTCATGGATTGCATGGTGGTCCTGTAACTGATGGAATTATCCTGGGTCGTGAGCCATATTTGACCATGCACGAAGAGGTCTACCACGGGATCTCGCAACGCGATGGGCAAAATCTGAAGGAGAACTATTAAGTTTTTGCCCATGAGACGCAGGTCCAGGGGAGCGGCTACAGGCAGGCTCCTGGTCAGGGCATCGGTCCAGGCGATGGGGACTGTCGGGGCGGATTGGGAACGGGAAACTTCCTCGCCGGATTTTTCCGGCAGTTTTTCGCCCTTCTCCTCTCCCCTGGTTTGCAGCGCTTTTACCATGGATGGGCTCAAGGAAAAGGCGGACCGGATGTTGAAAAGCAGCATCGAGGCCGGAACCTGTTCAACCGAACCAGGATTCCGGGAAGCCGGATCCGTGCTTTGCCCCGCCGATCCCGGAACATTTCCCGCCGGGCCTGGGCTCTGCGCCGTCGGACCGGGGATCTTGGCCGCCGAGCCTGGCGTTCCGGGATTGAACGATTGGGCGCCCAGCCCCAGCGCTGTTATTAAATACAGCATGACGACGAAGGGAGTTTTAAGCGCAGCCCTTCGTTCGAAGTCGAAGAAAAGACTCACCGCGAAGCGCTCCCGTTGGAAGTAGTCGTCGACTCCTGGAGAAGAACCGCCGAGTCGGCGACAATCAGGGGATTACCCGACTGATAAAACACCGATTCACTGGGAATCTCGATCATGACAGGCTGAACCGACTGTTGTTTCATATACTGGGCCATCAACTCCAGGGTAGCCGATTGGGCTGTTATCGTCCTGGAGGCCGAAGCCATGCTCCCGGTGGCTTCCTTGGTGATTCCCTTGAATGAACCGAAAATCCCCATCGCGGCGCCGAACACCAGGACAAAGGCGGCGGCGGAGGCCGCCAAAATAGGCATAGGCAGGGAGATTCTGCGGGACCATAGATCGCTCCATACTCCGGAGTGGGCGTTGGCGACCTTTTCCGGGCCCTTGCCCATATCGATGGATGAGGCGATCCTCGATCTGGCCCGACGTAAAAATTCCAGCTCTCCCTGGTCAAAGCTCTTCTTTAGGGCGCGGGCCAGAGTCCTGTATTCGACGACTTTTGCCCGACACTGCGGACAGGCGCTTATATGCGCCTCCATCCTCTCCTTCCAGGGCGAAGGAACTTCATCGTCCAAATAGGCGGATAGCAGCGAATCATCAGGACACATGGGAATCCTCCCCCTTCATCCGCTTAAGCAGGGCTTCCCGGGCGCGAAACGCCCGCACCTTCACGTTGCCCTCGCTTATTCCTAAAACCTTGCCGATTTCCTTATAATTCATCCCGCCATACTCTTTAAGCACCAGGACTTCCCTCAATTTTTCGGGGAGCAGGTTCAGACAACGGCGTAATTCCCGGGCTGTCTCGCCGCGCAGGACGTCTTCTTCCACCGAAGGCTGGATACCCGCCTCTGTCCCGGTTTCCTTGATGGTCAGGGCCCCGGCCTCGACGTTTTCCACCGGCGAAGCCTCGCTTCTCCACCATTTTTCGTACGCCCTGGTCTCGCGGCCTTTTCGTTTCGCGTAGTTTATGGCCGCGTTTTTCACCACCCTGATAAGCCAGTATTTGGCGTCGTTTCCGCTGGGGAAGACCAGCTTCTTCTCCACCAGTTTACCGAAGGCATCATGGACGATGTCCTCGGCTGCCTCGGTGGAGTTGCTTATCCGCAAGGCCACCCTCAGGAGCATGTCGACGTTCTCTTCGTATATCGTCTTAAAACCGAGGTCGTCGGGCCGCTCATCAGAAGATAACAATGCAGATTCCCCTTTGTTACGTTTGGGCCCTCAGGCCTTTAGCTGCTTCCAGACCGTGCCCCTTGGGCCATCCTCCAGGACGATGCCTAAATCTTTGAGCTCCTGACGAAGGGCGTCGGCCTCGGCCCAATTTTTCGCCTTCTTGGCTTCGGTCCTGCGATCGACCAGCGCTTGAATTTTGGATCGTTCCTCGTCGGAAAGACTTTTCTCCTCCCGCCTGGCTCCAGCCAGGCCTATACCGAGTACGGTATCCATATCCAGCGCCGCGGCGACCACATCGGCGGGGGGCAACGAGGGGTCCTTCAGCAAACCCCAGAGTTCGGCCAGGGCCCTAGGTACCGCCAAGTCCTCGGCCAGGAGCTTGTCGAAGCGCTCCAACCTCGCCAGAACCCCGGCGTGCAGCCTGCTTCTGTTCGGTACCTCCGCCGTCCCCGCGTGGGTTCTTAGGTCCAGGAACTTTTCCAGCATCGCCTTTCGCGAAGCCCTGGCCTGCGCCATTGCGTCGTCGGAAAAACTGAGCTGGCTCCTGTAGTGTCCTCCAAGGCAGAAATACCGGTAATCCAGGGCTTCGAAGCCCCCGTCCAAAAGGTTCTGGAGGGTGATGAAGTTCCCCTTGGATTTGGACATCTTACCCTTGTCCATCACCAAAAATTCGGCGTGGAGCCAATAGCGGACCCAGGGCTTTCCCGTCGCCGCCTCGGACTGGGCTATTTCGTTCGTATGATGCACGGGGATATGGTCCACCCCGCCGGCGTGGATGTCGAAGCTTTCGCCCAGATACTTCATGCTCATGGCCGAACACTCCACATGCCAGCCCGGATACCCCCTTCCCCAGGGGCTATCCCAGATCAACGCCTGATTTTCGAACTTGGATTTGGTGAACCAAAGGACGAAATCCTGGGGATTTTTTTTGTTTTCGTCCACCTCTATTCTCGCTCCGGCCTTGAGCTCTTCCAACCTAAGGTTGGCCAGTTCGCCATAGCGCGGGAACTTGCTCACGTCGAAATAGAGATTGCCCCCCGCCGAGTAGGTATAGCCGCCGGCCTCGATGCGCCGAATCAACCGGATCATATCCTGCACATGCTCGGTAGCCTTGCATACGACGTCGGGCCTCGCGATGCCCAGCCTTTCGGTATCGGCGAAAAACGCGTCGGTATAGTAGGAGGCGATCTGGAGAACGCTCTGCCCCCGTTCCTTGGCGCTCCTGAGCATTTTATCCTCGCCCGAGTCGTCGTCGCCGCTCAGGTGGCCCACATCGGTGATGTTCATGACATGGGTGACATCCAGGCCGAAACGGCGCAGGCTCCGCACGAGTATGTCCTCGAAGACGTAGGTTCGCAGATTCCCTATGTGCGCATAATTATAAACGGTGGGACCGCAGCCGTAAAAGCCGACCTTACCCGGAACGAGGGGCTTGAACTCTTCCATCGAACGGCCCAGGGTATTGAAAAACGTTATGACAGGCACAGGGACATCCTCCAGCAGCGGACTTGAAATTGGACAGCGCAGCGATCAGAATAGGGCGCGAATATGGAAAAGCTATGGCAAATCGCCCGAAAAATCAATATAGACCCTGCGAGGATTCGCATATCGGAACCCATGTCCCTGCATACCAGTTTTAAAATAGGAGGCCCGGCGGATTATTATCTCCGTCTTTCCTCAGAATCCGAGCTCGCCGCCCTGGTAAAAACCCTTCGCGATGCGGGGGAGCCCTTCTTCGTCCTGGGCGGGGGGGCGAATCTTCTGGTGGGCGACAAGGGAATCCGGGGCTGGGTCTTGGATCTCTCGAAGCTCTCCGATTGCAGGCTCGAGTCTCCCTTCTCGGTAAAAGAGGGAGGGCGTTGCGAGGGAGAAGTTTCGCTTTATGCCCAGGCGGGCATTTCGATAGACCGGCTTTGCGAAGAAGCCTTGGCTTTGGGCCTCCAGGGAATTGAAAACTTCTACGGAATGCCCGGGAGCCTGGGCGGCGCCGTCTATATGAACGCCCGCTGCTACGAAGATGATATAGCCACGATCCTTGGCATCCTGAAGATTATTTCTCCCGCGGGCGAGGCGAAAAATCTGGATTCCTCCACCCTCCCCTGGAGCTACAAGCGCTCGGCGTTTCAGCCCGGAGCGATCTATGACGGATGGATCGTCACGGCCGCCGAACTCAAGTTGCGATGCGGCGAAGCTCCCCGTATCGCGTCGGTAATGCGCGACAGGAAGATGGACAGAGTATCCAAGGGTCATTACCGCTACCCCTCGGCGGGTTCGATGTTCAAAAACAACAGGAGTTTCGGAAAACCCACGGGAGCCATTCTGGACAGCCTCGCTTTCAAGGGCCGGAGGCTGGGCGACGCGGCTGTATCGCCCTGGCACGCCAATATTTTCGTCAACATGGGTCGGGCCTCGGCCAAGGACATGCGCCGCCTCATCGAGAGCGCGCAAGAAGCCGCCCTCAGGACCTATGGATTCTCGCTCGAACCCGAAGTCCTCTTTGTCGGCGAGTTTTGATTCCCCAGCCCCAGGGCTTTTCAAGCATTCCCCGGAATCTTGCCGGTATTCGCCCAAATCGCGTTAAAAACAACAGGCATTTGGCTTGCGCTTCCCGCTGGCACATCATAGACTGGATTGAAGATGGATTCGATCCTGGAACCCGCAGGCATAGTGGCCGTGGTAATGGCTGTCGGCCTTGTCGCCCCCTACCTTTCCGACAAGCTCGGAATTCCTGTGGTCGCCTCGATGACCCTGGTCGGAATACTCCTCGGTCCGGAGCTTATCGGTTTCCTGGAACCCGGTATCCTGCTGCAGCTTCTCGGCTCACTGGGATTGGTCTACGCCTTTTTTAACGCCGGCGCGGAAATAAGTCTGGGAATTTTAAAAAAACGCCCCTTTTCGGTTCTCCTCTTCGGAGCCCTCACCTTCTTCATTCCCTTTATAACCGGCTCCGTCTTTGGCTATTTCCTCTTCGGACGCAGCATCAGTTCGGCGCTTATCGTCGGAGCCTTTTTCGCCTCTTCGGGCTCCCGCAACATCCAGCCTCTTCTACGGGCCGATCTTTCAACCAGGGAACCGGCTGAAATCGGAATGGCTGGCTCGGCGCTCTCCCGTATCGCCGTGACCCTGATACTCTTCTTCTCGGTTTTCGTCCAGGATCGGTCGCTCCTTCTTCCCTCCCTGGGAACCGCCGGATTATGGCTTTTCTATTTCGTGGTTCTCGGTCTCGCCCTACCTCGTTTCGCCCCCTTCATGCTGCGGAGTATGAGAGCCCAGGGAGGCATCGACGCGATGTTCCTCCTCTTTTTGCTCTTCGCGAGTTCCGCCATCGGAAGCCTGATCGGTCTTCCTGCGTATTTGGGCGCGCTTTACGCAGGCCTGCTTCTCGCGCCCACCCTGAGCTCCTCCAGAACACTCTCCGCAAGGGTAAATCTCCTGGGCGAGTCTTTCTTTCTGCCCTTTCTCTTTGTTTTTATAGGGGTACAAGCCAACTTTTCCCAAACCCCATCCCTTCCCAGGGTTCTCATTTTCATCTCGGGGTCGGTAATCCTGGGGCTCGGCTCCAAGATCCTCGCCGCCTTTATCACGGGAAGGGCTCTGCGCCTCTCTTCGGAGGACAGAGGCCTGCTTTTCGGATTTTCTTCCTGTTTTTCCGCCTTTTCTCTGGCCACCGCATCGGTCGCCGGCAGCACCGGTCATTTCGACCAGCCCCTTCTCGGCGGCGCGGTCATTCTCGTCATCCTCTCCACCAGCCTCACCGCCCTGGTCGCCCGCGGTTCGGGCTACAGACTCAAGGCGAAAAACCAGGAAGGCCAGGGCAAACCCTTCTTCTCCGGCAGTCGAATACTTATTCCTCTTTCCAAACCGGCCAGCTCCCATCAACTCATTGAGTTAGGGGAACTTCTTCAGGAGCAAAGCCACGGTTCGCCCCTGCTTCCCCTGGTAGTCATGGCGGACCAGAACAGCGAGGAACGCCGAAAGGCGGAGACCATGCTGGCCGCGGCCTTGATGCGGGGCCTCGATCCCCAAACCCCGGTTACCCCCCTGTTCAGGGTGGAGACGAACGTCGCCTACGCTATTCGCCAGAGCGCGGAGGAACAGGGGGCCGACACTATTCTCGTGGGGTGGAATAAACCTCCCAGGCTGGCCAACGCTTTTTTCGGTTCGGTTATCGATCAAATCTTGAACAGCTGCGACCAGCAAGTGCTGGTGGCCAGGCTGGTGGCTCCCCCGCAGGCTTCCCACATCGCGGCGGTGCTGCCGCCTTTCTGCGAAACCCACGAAGGCTTCTACGCGGCCCTCGCCGTTTTGAAAGCCCTGACGAAAAAGCACCTGTCCAAGCTTCACATCCTCACCTTGAAGGGGCAGAACGCCGGCCTTAACCGGGCTCTGCGCGAAGCCGACTTCGGCCTGAGTTACCAGGGTATCGAAATAGATGCCTGGAAGGAGATCGGGAAAGCCCTCGGCTCAATCCCCGGACAGTCGAAGTTCTTTGTCCTCTTCAGCGCCCGGCCCTCCGAACCTTCCTGGCATCCCGCGGTGGAACGTTTGCCCCATCGAATCGGCGAGGAGTTCCCCCGGTCTAATCTTCTCATAATCTATATGGCCCGGGGAGAAGCTCTGGCGTACCCGAACCAGTCTGCCGTATCGCCGGGATCGTCCTTCCCTTCGGCTTCCGCCAATCCATCCGCACCGACGCCACCCCCGGTACCGACTTCAGCCCCGCTATCGGCGCCCGCCCAGGCTCAGTCCTCAGCCCCGTTGCCGACAGCGGCCCCGGTTCCCCAAGGCCGCGCATCATCGCCCTCCCGGGCCCGGCGGATCCTCGAACATGCCGTAGCCCGGGGAACCATACGGGTGAACATGAAGCACAGCGCCCTGACCGATGGGGTTTTCGAGCTCGTATCCTCCGCCTTTCCCTTCGACAGAAGACTTTCGAGCAGATTGAGCCTGGCCTTGACCGAACAGGTCCAGCGACAACCCATCGAAATCGCCCAGGGCGTGATTTTGATGCACGAAAGGCTGGAGAATATCAGGGCACCCATAGTCTGCATGGGTTCGCATAGGGAGGGCTTCAGGGTATCCCTGCTCGAAAAACCTGTGCGGATTCTCATCCTCATTCTAGTTCCGGAAGAGGAAAAACCCGAGGACCATCTCGCCCTCCTGGGCGATATAGCGAGCCTCTTTAAAAAAGAGAATCTGGCATCCCTTCTCCTGCAAGCCGAAAAAGCCGAAGACCTGTTGAAATAACTCCCGCCCTGGATTTGGCGGACCGACCGCGAAGCCTGGACAGCTCTCCCATCGGCGACCGCCCAGGGACGCCGTGATCAGGTCATCGGCGTCCGGGTCAGCCATTGTCCGCAGCCACCGGCTCAAAATGAGACCGGGTAAAAAAAGGCCGCCTTGGAGCCTTCCAAGGCGGCCTTTGGCCCTTCCGGATCAAGATCCGGAACTCGGCGTTTTATTGATTTTTTATGAGTACGAACTCCACGCGCCTGTTTTTCCAGCGGTTTTCCACATCGAAGAAGCTCACCACCGGCTCGCTGGACCCCAGGCCCTCAACGCTCAGCCTTCTGGCATCCACCCCATTGCCCACCAACATTGTGCGCACCAGCTCCGCCCTTCCCGTCGAGAGCGGTATGAGTTCCCTGGTTTCCTCGGTCTGGATCCTGGCCTGGGAGTAGCCCAGCATCTTAGCCACGTTGTTGGCATGGCCTTCGATTCTCACCCGGTAGTCCGGGAACTTGTTGAGAATCTGGGCGATTCGGGCCACCACCTGCTCGTTGCGCGCCACTATGTCCGCCGAAAGGCCCACGAAATCGGCGTAATTCGCCCTGAATACGATGGAGGGAACCTTTATCTTGAGCCTGTCGCCATCCCTGATCACCAGAACATCCACGGCGATCACGCCCGACACAGTCGTGCTGTTGCCCAATTGGTCCCGGGCCACGAAACTGAAGCGGTAATCGGTGGCGGATTCCACCAGTTCGCCTCTGGAGGATTTACCGTCCCAGGTGATCGAGGCGGGGGGCTTGCCCTTCCCGCTCCAATCCTTGAAGAGCCGCTCGGAACTCACCGCGTTGGGATTGCTCGACTCGACGATAGCCGCTTCGAACACTTCCAGCTTCCAATCCACCACTCCCGCCGCCGCATCCACCTGAATGTCGAAGCTGAGCTTATCGTCCACCCCATCGCCGTCGGGACTGAAGTATTCGGGTCGCACAGCGATGGTCACCGCGGGCGGGTCCACATCCACCAGCACCGCCGTGCTCGTGGCTTGGGCCACATCGCCTTTTTCGTAATTCACGACCAGCTTCCCGACATACTCACCCTGGATCACCTGGCCCTGAAGGTCTCTGCCGTCCCATACGAGCCGGGCAGGAACATCGGAACCGGCGCTGCCGAAGAAGCTCCGCTCCACTCCCTTGGTATCCAAAAGGGAGAAGCGCCAGGATTCGATACCCTCGCGACGCTCGACGACGATGGTGAAGGATACCTCATCCCTGATTCCGTCGCCGTTGGGTGAAATACCGGTGTCGGAGGCGGTGACATAGACCCGGGAGGTAGAGGCGTCCACCCTGATCCCGCTCACCTTCGCAGAAGCGGTGTTGCCCGCGGCATCGCTTGCGCTTACCTCGTAAGAATAGACACCGTCCGGAACCACCTTGCCCGAAGAGTCCTTGCCGTCCCAGACGAAGCTGCGCGCCTCGTTCTTCCAGTTCCAGCTTCGCACCACCAGACCGGCTGAATTCCTCATCCTGCCCGTCCAATCGTCGCCCAGGCTGGAATTTTGGTTGATCGTTATCGTGTCTTTGTTGCCGTCGCCGTTGGGCGAGAAGAGCAGGGGCTCCGCCGACACGCTGATCTTCGGGGCCACCCTGTCCACCAGGACTCTAGGACTTGCCAGTTCGAAGAGGTCATCGTTTCTATAGTGAATTCTCGCTGTAATCTGATACTCTCCGTCGGGAACCATTATTCCGGATTCCGCTCCGCCGTCCCAGACATATTGATCCTTTAGGTCCGCCCCGCCCCGCCAGATCCGCACCGGACTAGACTGCCTCTTGCCTCCCGCGTCGAGGGAGAATATGGATATTTCGTAATCGGCTATCGTCTGCGCCTTGGGCGCCTGGATATTGATGTACAACGAATCCTTCACGCCGTCGCCGTTGGGGCTGAACGCTTTCGGGTCCACATCGAGCCGCACCGCCTTGCCGCCCGCATCCACTTCGATAGGTATTTTTGAAGAAACAAAACTGTTCTCCGCCGCGTCGATGGAGCGTAGCTCATAGTAATACAGGCCATCGGGCACCAGGCCGCCGGCCTGATTCTTCCCGTCCCAGACCAGGGAATTCAAACCCTTCTCCCAGGTCCAGGACCTGACGATCCTGTTCCCCGAATCGGTAATCTGGCCCTGCCACACATCGCCGGGTACTGCTTCCTGAATTATTTCCACGGTATCGGTACGCCCGTCGCCATTAGGAGAGAAAATGGGCGTCGAAACACGCACCGTCGCCTGAGGCGCAACCCTGTCCACCAGCAGAGGACCTATCTCCTGCTGATGCAGATCGTCGTTGGTGTAGAGCACCTTCAGCCTGGCGTAATAGGAGCCATCGGGGGCGGGAATCCCGGAATCGGTCAAGCCATCCCAGTAGTACTGGCTGCGGATATCCGAAGAACCTTTCCAACTCTTGACCGGCATGGCGGAATCGCCGCTGTCGGTCTGGACTATCGTAAGCTCAAAATTCTTGACCCGCTCAGGATACTGGGCACGCACACCGAGCAGGAGTCTGTCGCGCTTACCGTCGCCGTTGGGGCTGAAGGCTAGGGCGTCAGCGTCCAGCCGCACCGTCTTTTTTTCCGTCTCGACGGCGATGACAATTTCCTTGCTGAGCGTTCTGTTGCCGGCTAAATCGGTCGCCTCGGCCTGGTAGCGATATTGTCCGTCCCGCACAAGGGCTCCGGTTTCGTCCTTCCCGTCCCATATAAAGTCGACGACCTTGTCCTTCCACGAATAGCTCTTTACGAGCCTGCCGTCAGCTCCCCGTATGCCGCCCTTCCAGTCGTCCCCCGGGAGCGAATTCTGCCTGATTTCGACGGAATCGGATCTGCCGTCGCCGTTGGGGGAGATTATTTCCAGGGATGCCGATACTTCGATCCTCGGGGCTATCCTGTCCACCAGGAAGCCGGGGGTGGGCGCTTCGATCTGATCGCCGTTGAGATAATTGACCCGTATGCTGGCAGCATATCTCCCATCGGGAGCCTGAACGCCCGAGTCGCTCTCGCCCCGCCATACCACGCGCTGGGGCGCGATACCCGAGCCTTTCCAGCTTCGCACCGTCGACATGGCCATGGGACCGTCCTGGGCCACGATAATCAATTCGTAGTCCTTGACCCGCTCAGGAGCCTGGATGAGTATACCTATACCCAGTTCATCCCGCTGCCCGTCCCCGTTCGGACTGAAGGCTCTTTGGTCGATATCCAGCCGAACAGCCTTTTTCTCCGTCTCCACCGCTATCGCCAACTTTCCGGAGCTGTAACTATTGCCGGCGGGATCGGTGGATTTCAACTCGTAATAATAGGTGCCATCGGCCAGGATAGCCTGCGTGGAATCCCTTCCGTCCCAGACCAGGGTTTCGAGCTGGTCTTCCCAGACCCAGCTTCTCAAGAGATCGCCGCCGGAGCTGCGAATCGAAGCTTCCCATCTGTCTTTCGGGGTAGCCGCTTCCTGGGCGATGGTAACGGTATCGAGAATCCCGTCGCCGTTGGGCGAGAAGAGTTTTGCCGAAAGTGAGACCGTCGCCTTGGGCGCGATCCTGTCCACCACAAAGGGTCCTACCGCCGCCTCGGCCGTGTCGCCGTTCGGATAAGAGAGGCGAAGCAGAGCCGAATACTCGCCGTCGGGAACGGCGACACCCACGTCGGACTGTCCGTTCCACTCGAAGCTCCTGGGCAGAATCCCCTCGCCCTGCCAGGATTTCACCGGCCTGATCGTCTGGGAGTCACCCTTTACTTCTCCGGCCACGATCCACATGCGCCAGGCTTCCAGCCTGGAAGAATCGGTGGCTTCGGTGTTGAACACCAGACTATCCTTTACACCGTCCCCATTGGGGCTGAAAGCCAGGCTGTCCGCCGCCAGGCGGAGTTCCTTTTTCCGGGTATCCACCTCAAAAGGCAGCTCCTTCGAAGTAAAAGCGTTGCCCGATTCATCCGTGGCGCTGATCAGGTATCTGTAGCTTCCATCGGGCACGATGAAGCCCGAGTCTCCCACGCCATTCCAGACAATAGTCTCAGGCCTGCCCGAGAACTCCCAGGACTTGACGTTCTGTCCCTTGGAATCCAGCACCCCGGCCTTCCACAGCCTTTCGCTGGAGCCGCTCTGCTCTATCGTAAGTATCGACTGATTGGGCTCGCCCGCGGGGTTGAAGGCTTTTCTGTCAACCTTGACCGTCGCCGAGGGATAGGTCCTGTCCAGAAGGATATTTTGACTTTCAACCGAGCTTGAGAAACCGTTGATATAGGCAAGCTCCAGGCGAGCCTTGTATATTCCCTCGGGCAACGCCGCGCCATCGGCGTTTTTGCCCTCGAAGATATAGCGTTCTGCCGGTGCATCGCCGGCGTCGCCGACAAAGGCCAGGGCTTCCTTGGCAGCTCCATCGAGGCTCAGAATCGAGAATTTCCAACCCATCAGTCCGTCCAGCGTTTCGACCTGCGGAGAAATGACAATAGACTCCGCTATGCCGTCGGCATTGGGGCTGAAGGCTTCCCTATCCAGCCTGATGCTCGACACCGGCCGCCTCGTGTCCACCCTGACAGGGGCCGAACTCGTCGCGAAGCTATTGCCCGCCCTGTCCATGGAGAATACATAGACCTCATAATCCCCGTCGGCCACGAGCCTTCCCTGGTCGTCCTTGCCGTTCCATTCCAGCGATGCGGGCAGGTTCTGGGAATACCGCCGAACGACTTTTTCGTTTTTGTGGGAATCCCGGATTATGAGATTCCAGGTATCCTCTTCCGAAGACTCGAAGGTGAAGACAAAACCGTCCCGCGAGCCGTCCCCGTCGGGACTGAAGATAGTGTTGGCGTCGGCCAGCCCGATGCTCGCCGATGGCGGCGTTCTATCCATGTAGAAAGGGGCGCTGAATTTCGTGTCGCCGTAGCCGTTTCTATATTCGAAGCTGACCGAGGCCTCGTACTGCCCATCGGCGAAAGCCTGTCCGGCTTCAGAAAAACCCGTGAAGGTATAGGACTTTTCCGGAGGATTGTCCGCCCCTCCCCAGACTCGCCAGACCTTGGTCTTTTCAGGATTATGCACCGCCACTTCCCAGCTTGAGAGATTTTCGAAGGATTCGAAGCTGGGGATGATCAAAAGGCTGTCGCTAATTCCGTCGCCGTTCGGGCTCATCACCACCCCGTCGGTGCTTATGGAGACCTTGGGTCTTCTCGTATCCACGACTATGTTCCGCACATCGCTCTGGGCGAGGTTTCCCGCCTCGTCCCTGGTGGAAAGCCTGAGGCTGTAGCTTCCATCGGGGACCCGGCTGCCGTCGTTCGCGGTGCCGTCCCACTCGAAGTCCGCGGGGGCGCTTCGTTCGTTGTACTCCCTGGAGCGGACGAGATTTCCGGCCCCATCGAATAGTTCGATCTTCCAACCGCTCTCCACCGAACCGGTATTTCTGAAGGCGATGGTATCCTTTTTCCTGTCGCCGTCGGGACTTAAGATCATGGTCGGCTCCAGCGAGCGGGCGCTGGCCTGGGGCTTTGTGCTGTCCACGACAACCGTCAGGCAGCTGAGATAATCCAAGTTTTGGTTTCCATTATCGTCCCAAGCGCGAAGACTAAGGGTATAGGAGCCGTCGGGGACCTTGACGCCCGCATCATCCTTACCGTCCCAGCTCAGGCTGGATGGCACGGCCACGGTTTTTCGCGAATACCCCAGGGCCGAGCCCAGGGAATCGAAGCCGCGGATAGCTTCCACCCTATCGTTGGATTCGCCGATGGTACGCACGATCTTGCCCGCCGACTGATCTTCGATCGTAAGCCTCCAGCCGATCACGTAACGTTCGTCGCTGATGGATATGGGTATGTCAAGGCTATCCTGCAGCCCGTCCCCGTCCGGGGAAATATAGACAGTGCCGCGATACGGCACCGGCAGCTCCGCCTTGATGACCGGCGCCGTCCTGTCCCTGAGGCCGAAGCTCAAGGAGGCGCCGGCGCTCATCGCATACAAGGAGTCGTAAAGCGGGGCGATCGCCGTTCCGATGCTGAGGCTCGCGTCCTTATTGCTTCGACCTCCGAACCTGAATCCCTTATCCAGGCTGATGGTACCGAAGATGCCTAGACTTGGAAGATAGCTCCTGCCCGTACCATTGACGATGTCCCTCAAACCCGCCGACCAGCCCAGCCTCAGAGCGATCATCTCCCTGAAGGCAAGGCCGAATGAAATATCAATACCGAGATCCTGGAAGGAGGGACTCCATATATCGAGCCCCGCGTCCAGGTTCCAGTAATAGTTTTGGACGAGATTGCTCCGGGCCCCCAAACCCAGGGTAAACGCCGAAGGATAGGAACTCGCCGCGCCGCCGAACATACCCGTCGCGCCGGGGGTCGAGTAGCCCTTGCCCATATCAAGGATGGAAAGTCCGAAGCGGGTGTCCTTGAAAACGCCCAGGTCGCCGGCCAGCCAGGTCGCGCCGAGATCGAGGGAAAGCCCCCAGCCGAATCCGCCCTGACCGCCCATGGTCAGGTCCACCGCGGTTCCCAGATAGAGCGAAGGCAGAAGGTCCTTGGCGAAGAAGGCCGTCAAACCGCCGAAGGTTCCCAGGGACATGCTCGACATGGCGGCGGGGGATGAGAAAAAACGGGCCGCCCCGCCCCAGACGCCGTAGGGAGCGGGAAGCGAGAAGCCGAGCGAAGCCGCCGATCCCCAGCCTTGCCCCGCCGTTCCGAAGTCCGTAATGCCCGTATAGGCTGCTTCGAACTGGATAAGTTGGTTGTCGGCGATGACCGAAGGATTTAAGAGGGCCGCCCAGGGGTTGGAAGGACCTGTCACCGTCGGTGTATATGCCAGGCCCCAGGGCGAGTAAAGGGAAGGCAGGAAGAAGCCGCCCTTGGGCGGGTCGTAGGCTGAAAGGGGGATAACGCAGAGTAATGCCGTTATCACAACCGCGATTCGAATCTTCTTTAAAAACGACATGGGTCTTCTCCCTATGGCGACTTTAGGCTACATACATAGGTATCACGCAATCCGATAAACGACAGGGTCGGAGTCTTCCCGTCGGGACCGGAAAAAGACGGACTCCCTTATAAGTGTATCGACAGGAAGCGAGGGGAAATTTACATTTCTTAGGCTATTTGCAGCCCTATTGATAGATTATGAGGCTAGGTCGCGGTTCCAGCGCCATGACCTCGGCAGGGCTTAGCAGCGGATTGTCCCAGCCCGCCAACGGGAAGTCGGATTTGAAAAAAAGCTTAAAACCCTTGACCGGTATATTTTCGGCCTTTGAGTTCTGGGCGTAGGAATTCCGTTTTACCGACGGACTACCGAATCCGTCGGCGGTGTGGACCAGGAGGACCCTGTCCAGGTTCGCCCTAACCAAGTCGCGGTCGCGTATCATCTTATCCTGGAATTGATGGACCACAAGCATCCGGATGCCGGAAATGCCATTGGCGACCATATAGTCCTGCATTATCCGCTGGGCCTGGTTGAGTTCCTCGGCGGTGATCGAGCCGATCTCTTTCATCGGTTTCAGGGTCCTCCACTCGGGGTCGATTGCCAGGTGGACGTTGGGGTAGCGAAGGAAGGGCAGAATACGTTCCATGGATTCCTTGACGCTGTGTTTTCCGATCTGATGATCGACGAAAACCAGCATCCCCTGCTGCTGCGCATAGAGGATATACTCTTCCAGAATGGAATCCTTAAGATATCCGATCTCCCCGCCCGGCCAACAGGTTCCATAAATAATGTAATAGGCGGGAATGGCCCCATCCTTGCCGTTCTCCTGATCGTAATATCCGGCGTAAGCCTTCACCCTCCTGGCTATCTCTTCTTTGCTATGAAGCCCGAGTATTCCCATCCGCTGCGACAATGGATGACCGTAAAAGGCCACGATCGTATTGTTCGCCAAAAGAGGAATTCTTTCGTGAACAGCCGAAGGACCCGCAATGCTCGGCGACCTGGAGACGGTTTGCGGAAGGAAATTCTGGGATGCCTTTCTATATAATGAAGGAAAAAGCCTATACGGCGTCGTATCGGAACAAACATTTGAAACCAAGACGAATAAAATCGGAAGGAAAAGGATGGATCGCCGTGCGGGCATAGGAACTCCCCTGTTGCTGCGATGGAACTACAGCATCAGTATCGACATGAAGACCCACAAGCTTGAACAGGCCCATGCCGTATTCAAGCTAATCCAGCCACCATACGAAACCGTTGATCGCCGGAGCTTCCCGTCGCGGCGAGGAAAAAATTGCTCCCGCCGGGTAAATTTTTCCTCTTCCATCGTCGAGAAACTGCCCCATCCTTTCTTAAGCACATGGCAATACGAGAGTAGATGCCAATTAATTTATTTTAGTATATAATATTATAATTTATATATTTGCTTTGATCACTTTGGCACGACTGTTGCTTTATTATGAGCGTCCGCATAAGCGGAACACGATACGGTCCGAAAGATCCCGATCATCGGGGCTCAGGATCGATCGAAAACGAATCTTTTTAGGAGTATAGCTATGAAAAAAGCTCTCGTCGCGATCGCGATCGCTTTTATTCTGGTCGGCGCCGCCGCCGCCCAGCCCTTCGGTCAGTGGAACCAGCCCCGGGGATACATGCAGGGCAATGTCCCGATGCAGATGCCCTACGGGTATCGCGGCCAACTTCCCGCAGCGCTCCCCGCCGCCGAGGCTATCAAGCTCGAGGGAACCCTTGAGCTGGTGGACGCCAGAGTGGCCATCAAGAAAGATGACAAAACCTATTATGTCATGATTCCCTCCAGGCTCTTCGGTTTTGTCGACGGGCTCAAGGAAGGCGCCTCGGTGAAAATCGACGGCTATTCCAGGGCTTTTCCCTATGCCGAAAACAGCTTCGTCGTACATGTGAACACCCTGGAGCTGAATGGTAAAACCATCGATTTAGGCTTGAACGAAGCCGTTTTGGGCGCCAGGACAGGTTTCATGGGACAGGGCGGATTCGGCGGACGCAACGGCAGGTGGGGACGCTAAAAAACTTCCCTTTGCTCCAATAGCGTTTGCGAAATGATGTTGCCGTAAAAACCGGGACCAATACGGCGGGCGGTCCGGGAGCCAGGCTCCCGGACCGTTTTTTATATCAGCGTAAAGGAGGGGATTCTCCGAGGAGTTTCGGGCCAGAGGGAGGTACTCCCAAGGGGCTGGTCCCTCGCATGAAAAAGGCCGCCGGCGAGAGAGATCTCGCCGGCGGCCTTTCGCGCTGCCAGTATCAGCTAATCAGCGATAGTTAGACGTGTTTTACGATCTTGCCGGACTTGAGGCATTTGGCGCAGATTTTCACCTTCAGCACCGTGCCGTCGATCTTGGTCCTCATCGAGATGAGGTTGGGAAGCCAGGTTCTCCTGCTGTGATTCTTCGCGTGAGAAACATTGTTTCCGTACATAGTGCCTTTGCCGCAGACATCGCATACTCTCGACATAGTTGGACTCCAAACAAAATAAGTGGGCGTACTTTAGCCGAAACGGAAAAAAATGTAAAGCCCCGCATGTCCCGGGATCATTGACCTTTTTCCGCATTCCGGCATAATCAACAATCTCGCAGCAAGCCGCGGCATTTATGCCCCGCAGGCGAATCGGAATCCCGGGAAGTCCACATGAAAAAGAATACAGCCCTCGTCCTCGCATCCTACCTGACCCTCTATATTGTATGGGGTTCCACATATTTAGCCATCCGCGTGGCGGTGGCGACCATGCCGGCCTTCTATCTGGTGGGCTTCAGGTATTCCATAGCCGGCCTCGGATTCCTGATCCTGAGCGCCGTCACGGGGCGGTTGAAGCGCCTCCCAAGCCGAAAGGAGATCTTCGCCGCCTCCTTCCTCGGGTTTTTCCTCCTCATCCTTGGGAACGGACTGGTTTCCTTGGGCGAAAAGACGGTCGATTCCTATATCGCCGCCATCATCATCTCCTCCACCCCTTTCTGCGTGGCCTTTTTCAACAGACTTTTCTTCGGTGAAAGGCTTCATGTCACGAGACTGGCGGGAATAGTCGTCGGCATGTCGGGAGTAGGCCTTGTGCTCTGGAGGGGCGGGGATACGGGAATCCAGCTTAGCGGAGGCATCGCGCTCATCATAGCCGGCTTCCTCGCCTGGAGCTTTGCCACATCCTACGCCAGGAAAATGCCAGTGCATCCGGATAGCTTCGTCAACACGGGTATCGAGATGAGCCTCGCGGGCGTTTTCGCCTTTTTAGGCTCGGTTCTTTTGTATGGCCCCCCCACCTTTGCCCTTTCCGGGGTGAGCGTGGAGAGCTGGCTTGCCATGGCATACCTCGCCGTGGTCGGAGGAGCCGCGTTCCTGGCCTATAACTACCTGCTGGCCAACGAGCCGTCCATCCGCATTGTGAGCTACGCGATAGTCAACCCCTTGATAGCGGTATTCCTCGGCATGCTGATCCTGGGAGAAAAACCCGTTCCTCTCCTATGGATCGGGGTTCCGGTCATCCTCTTCGGACTGATTCTCATGCTCTACGGCGATAAGATCTTCACGTCGAAGAAGCCTTCTTAAAAATCTAGGGCTTGCCCCCTTGCCCAGCCATGTACTTAGCCATGG
>LVBN01000089.1 GCA_001603165.1 Spirochaetales bacterium Spiro_12 | reverse complement strand
TAGGCCCCCGAAGCTTTGTCCGGGAGCCTATCGAGGCGTTTCAATTGAAATCGCTGGGCTTGCGCTCAACTCGCTTGCACTTTTCGCATTCGGCCATGTTCTTGACCTTGCCGTTTTCAAAAACGGTCTTCATTTTAACTTCGCCGCCGCAGGGGCAGTAGAAGCGCTGGGTGCTGCTGGAGGTTCGCGCGTTTTTTGATACCTGTGCCATGGCATTCTCCTTAAAAGACGGCATACAATATATGGTAGTTCCCCCCCGTGTCAATTCTTGAAGGCCGATACCTCGCCGGCGCTGGAAAAAAAAGACCGCCGGGTAAGGAGGAATACCCGGCGGCCAACACAAAAGGAGGTGCATGAAGAGCAAACTGCTGTCGTCCTGCACTAGTAATAATAATGCAGTATCGGAAAAGTTACCAGGAATTATATAAATTTTTTTGTAGTTCCTCGAAGCTTGTGGGTATTGGAGCGAGGGGCAGGATTATCTTCCCGGCTATGCCTGTATGTAGATAAAAGAAATACGGTCCCCTGGATACCCAGGCAGCCCCAGCAACAAGCTTCGAGGAACTGGTTACACGCTTCGTCCGATCATGCGCTCCAAGGTTTTTCTGTCCAGTTTGAGCCAGATTGGCCTCCCGTGAGGACAGCGGGGAAGGGGGAGGGCCAAGGCTTGGGCGATAAGAGTCGTGGCAGCCCTGTCTTCCAGCAGATCCCCGTCCTTTACGGCGGCTTTGCAGGCGATCGAGGCCGTCACCGCTTTAAGCTTTTCCTCTGGCCCGGAACCCGGAGGGTTGTCTTCGGCGAGACTCTCGGCGAGAATCGAGAGGCCCTTCTCGCCGAGAATCGCCGGCACTCCGCTGACGACCAGTTGTCCCTCGTTTTTTTCCATGCGATACCCCATATGCTCGAGCTCGGGCAGGGAGGAGGTTATACGGTTTTCCAGATCGGAGTCCGGGATATCCATGATAAAAGGAACGAGGAGCGCCTGGCTTTTGCCTTTGGCGGAACGAAGTTTATCGTAAAGAATTCTCTCCTGGGCCGCATGCTGGTCGAGAATATAGAGTTCTTCGGCGCTTTCGAAGACCAGGAAGGGGCCGAAAGCCCTGCCTAAAAATCTAAACGCCTGTCCCGACGGGGGGCATTCATTTTCCTCGTTACCATAGATGGCAGGGTCCGTCCTTCCGTCCCCGGCTCCTTGAGTACTTCGAGCCGCAAAAGCGCTCCCTTCCCAGGTTGGGCCGTCATCGTTCCCGCTTTCCCGCAAAGCAGCCTCGCCCGCCCAGGCTTCGCCATTGGATCGTCGCTCGCTGTCCAGTCTGTCCCAGAAAGCCCTGTCCAGAGCCTTCCCGTCCAGTTTTTGCCAGGTTTCCGAACCTGGGAACGAGGAGGACAGGCTCGTCCGTGGGCTATTCCAGTCCAGGTGCTTTATACCCTCTCCCAGACTGGAACGAAGATGAGCGCGGAATGCGGCGTATACTGCCGATCTGAGCGCTTCGGCGTTTTTGATCCTTACCTCCCGCTTGGCCGGGTGGATATTGAAGTCG
Source organism: Spirochaetales bacterium Spiro_12 (assembly GCA_001603165.1). GTDB lineage: Bacteria > Spirochaetota > Spirochaetia > Treponematales > Rectinemataceae > UBA2256. The sequence continues at coordinate 150 of LVBN01000089.1, read as the reverse complement.
GCGAGGGATGGATCGATCTCGGCGAAGAGGAAGGCGCAGGGGCGCATTCCTCCGGGAAGGTACTCGGAAAAGGCGTATTCCATCGATCCCGAGAGCCCCCATTCGGGTACTCTGCGCCGGTTAACGAAAACCTGGAGATATTTTCTATCC
>LVBN01000088.1 GCA_001603165.1 Spirochaetales bacterium Spiro_12 | reverse complement strand
TTTATATCGTAACCGAGCTTCTGCAGGTAGGGAAGCGCTTTTGTGTTTGCGATGGTCAAATAGACGTCCGCCTGTAAAGGAATGAAATACCGCTTCCCGCCCTGGACGAAATTGTCGTCGAACTGCGTGATATAGGTGCCCGACGGCATTTTGGCGTAGGCCTGCACGGCCCCGTATTCCTGCACGACCGTAACGGCGGTGGAATCGTGGGCGATAAGAAGATCGGTGTTCCATTTTCCGGTCTGCTGCTGCGCCTGCAGTGTTTTGTAAAGTTCGCTGGCGTTCGCCACGACCTGCAACTCCACCTCGATGCCCGTCTCGGCGGTGAATTTCGGGAGAATTTTTTCCTTTATGTACTGTTGCTGCAGGGGATCGTAGAACATCTGGGACACTATCTTGATTTTCTCCCCCTTTTGGGATGCTTGGGCCATCACGCGCAGAGGCTGGGCTAGGCCGATTAAAATGAGAAAAACCGCAACAATGATCCGTGATTTTTTCATTTTCCTTTTCCTCCTCGATTGGTCTATATGCTCACGGTTTCCCGTGTGGATGATATGGCGATTCTATAGGCGTCCAGGTCCACGAACATCCTGGTTTTTCTGGATTCTTCGGCCGCGAAGGCCATCCAATGCCCTTCGAGGGAGGATTCGATCGAAGGCGTTTTTTCGGCGGTATCGCTTGTCTGGGCGAAGACGCGGGCGATATGCCCCATGAGCCCCGCATCGCCGCCGTTGTGTCCTCCCGCCGTGGGGCCTAGGTGAATGAGTTCTTCGTCTCCGCGCAAAAAACTGCGCACCCGCAGCTTGCCTGTATCCAGGTCGCCGGTTATTTCTCCCTCGGAGCCGGCTATCTGTATCGATCTTGTCTTTTCGTAGGTCAGGGCGCGCATGCTGAAAGAGGCGCTGATGTCGTTTTTGAATTGGATCAATACATCCTGATTGTCCACCACATCGTTGTCGCAGCGATACACGCATCGACCATAGGGACCGTCCTCGAGGGCCCGAATCCGGGCAGAAAGCCCGGGATCGTCGCTGATGGTCGACGTCGGCCAGCCGGTGTGGTCGGTCAGGTACAGGTCGGGAGCGAACCAGGGACAGCGCGCGGTATGGGGACAGTTGGACAGACAGCGGTCGGGGGCGCCCGCCGGGGCGTTTTCCGTCTTGAACCAATTCAAGCGGCCCATAGAGGCGATGCTCCCGGCCGGGGCTCCGGCGAGATAATACAAAATATCCAAATCGTGGACGCTCTTCGCCAAAATCGCCGGGCAAGCCAGAGCGGAGTTTCTCCAATTCCCCCGCACGTAACTGTGGGCAAAATGATACCAGGCGATGTTTTCCTGCAGGTTCAGGCTTATGACCTTGCCGATGCGGCCCGAATCGAGCAGCCGTTTCAGGGTGGCAAAAAAAGGAGTGTAGCGAAGGACATGACACAGGATTATCCTTGAACCTTGTTCGGCAGCGAGCCGCGAGAGGTCCGCGCAGAACCGGGGCTCCACCACAGCGGGTTTTTCCACGACCATGGGACAGCCTATCCGCATAAAGGCGAGCAGCTGTTCGTAGTGGGAACGATCGGGACCGCAAATAAACACAAGGTTGTCGGGGCCCGCGAATTCCAGCAGCTTTTCCCACGAATCCACGCTTTTCCGCTGATCGATACCGTGCCGCTTTGAGAAAGCGAGTCTTCTGGCCTCGTTGGGGTCCGCCGCCGCGACGAAGCGAAAAAGCCGGGGATGCGCGAGGGCATACTGACCATAGGCCTCGGCGCCTCGGTTGCCGGTTCCTATGAGTAGGCATTGAATCGGCAACGCGCTTTCTCCCATACATACTCCTTGCCTGAATTGTAGGGCTGTTTTTTTCAAGCCGTTTACACGATTCTGCATAGTTTGTCGAAGTGATTTGTACTTTTTGTCACTCTATTGTATGCTTACGGCCATGAAACCGGTACAGGAAATGGTATACGCGACACCAGGCTATTCCTTTTGCATACAACGTCTTGAGCACAGGAGACTCCATTTCAACTGGCATTATCACGAGGACGTTGAATTGATACTAATTGCGCGGGGAGAGGGGCACATCCACGTAGGAGATTTGGTAAAGGCCTATAAGGCGCCGGCCGGGTTTTTGATTGGACCGGCGCTCCCGCACGCTTTTTTGAGCATAGACACTTTGGACGGCTGGATCATTCAATTTCCCGCGAAGCATATAAGTTACGCGAACGCCCCCTCTGAATTCGCCGCTATCGTCAACGCGCTGGCGGAATCGAAAAAGGGTTTGTCGTTCAGCCCGTCAACGGTGATGGATTGTCTGCCCGCCCTGAGGGATATGGATTGTTCCGTCGGTTTGGAAAAATGGCTGGAAGTCCTGAAGATACTCAACATGCTCGGGCAGGACGAGGACAGGGAGTTTTGCTCGCTTGTCCCGCATAATCTGGATGGTCAAGCCGATCATTTCGAACAGGCGATCACGCAGGTGTACAACACTATCGACAAGGCGCATAGCCTGGAGGACATCAGCAAAATAGTGGGCATGAAGGTGGGCAGCTTCTGCAAGGCCTTTAGAAAACGCTATGGCCTTTCCTTCGTGGAATACGTGCATTCGATCAGGATCACTATCGCGAAAAAATTGTTGATCCAGACCCAGTTCTATATCGACGACATTTGTTACGAATCCGGATTCAACAATGTTTCGTTTTTCAATCGAAAATTCAAGGAAGCCACAGGACTGACCCCTTCCCAATACCGGAAACGATATCGGGAGACCTGAAGGTCCGTCCCGAACAAGCGCACCGCGTGCGCCGCCGCCGCTGAAGCATGCGTTTCGCCAGGTCCCGCGCCCTGTTTTGCTCCCCCCTCACTGTACCCAAAGCCCTTGTTTTATGCTAAAATCGCCCCGTGGCAAAGTTAAAACGCGCGGTCAAGTCAGTCTACGACGAATCTAAAATAAAGACGCTTTCCTCCCTCGAGCATATAAGGCTCAGGACGGGTATGTACATCGGGCGGCTGGGGGACGGCTCCAACCCCGACGACGGCATCTACATTCTGGTAAAGGAAGTGATCGACAACTCGGTGGACGAGTTCATCATGGGAGCGGGCAACAAAATCCTGGTGACCGTAAAGGACGGCTCGGTCAGGATCAGGGACTACGGCCGGGGCATTCCCCTGGGCAAGGTCATCGACTGCGTCTCCACCATCAATACGGGCGCCAAGTACAACGACGAGGTGTTCCAGTTCTCCGTGGGCTTGAACGGGGTGGGCACCAAGGCGGTGAACGCCCTTTCCGCCAGCTTCAGGGTCGTCTCCTACCGGGACGGGCGGTTCTTCGAAGCCTATTTCGAGCGGGGCAAGCTTAAAAACTCCAGGGAAGATTCCGCGGGTAGGGAGAAAAACGGACTTTTGGTGGAATTCACCCCCGACCCCGAGATTTTTCCGGAATACGAATACACCATGGAGTTCCTGGAAAAAAGGATGTGGGCCTACGCCTGCCTCAACTCCGGGCTCAGCATCGTGCTCAACGGCACCGAGTACAAGGCTGACAAGGGACTCATGGATCTTCTCTCCTCCGAAGTGGGGCAGGTCGCCCTCTACGATCTGGGGTGGTACAGGGGTGATCGCATCGAGTTCGCCTTCACCCACACCAACAATTACGGGGAGGAACACTTTTCCTTCGTGAACGGCCAGTTCACCTCCGACGGCGGCACCCATCTCTCGGCCTTCAGGGAGGGCTTCTATAAGGCGGTCAACGAATATTTCCAGGCTTCCTGGAAGAGCGAGGACGTGCGGGAAGGCGTGGCCGCCGCGGTGGCCATAAAGCTCCAGAATCCTCTTTTCGAGAGCCAGACCAAGAACAAGCTGGGCAACGCGGAGATCCGTCCCTGGATACTCCAGGAGGTGAAGCGGGGGGTGGACGAGTTTTTGCGCAAGAACCCTACCGCCGCCAAGAAACTTCAGGAAAAAATCGTGGCCAGCGAAAAGCTGCGCACCGAACTCAACGTGGTCAAGAAGGAAGCCAAGGAAGCGGCCAGGAAGATCGAACTCAAGATCCCCAATCTGCGGGACTGCAAGTTCCACCTGGGCGACGGCCCCAGGGGGGAGCTTTCCATGGTCTTTCTCACCGAGGGCCAGTCCGCCGCCGGCTCCATGGTTTCCTCCCGGGACGTCAACACCCAGGCTATCTTTTCCTTGCGGGGCAAGGTGGAGAACATGTACGGCAAGCGCCAGAGCGCCATCTACAAGAACGAGGAGCTGTACAACCTCATGATGGCCCTGGGGATAGAGAACGAGGTGGAAAACCTGCGCTACTCCAAGATCATCATCGCCACCGACGCCGACTATGACGGCTTCCATATCAGAAATCTGCTTTTGACTTTCTTCCTCACCTATTTCGAGGAACTGGTCACCCAGGGGAGGGTGTTCATCCTTGAAACTCCCTTGTTCAGGGTGCGGACCAAGAAGGAAACCCGGTATTGCTACAACGTCCGGGAACGGGACGAGGCTGTAAAGGCCCTGGGCGTCTCCTCGGAAGTGACCCGCTTCAAGGGCCTGGGCGAGATAAGTCCCCAGGAGTTCGGCCGCTTCATCGGCCTGGACATGCGGATCGTCAAGGTGGATATCCAGGTTCTTTCGGGAATTCCGGAACTCCTGGGCTTCTTCATGGGCAAGAACACGCCTGAGCGCCGGGATTTCATAATGCAGAACCTGGTGGCGGAGCTTTAGGAGAGGACAGTGGCCTACGTAAAGAAAATCTTCAACGACAACTTCCTCTACTACGCTTCCTACGTCATCAAGGACAGGGCTATCCCCGATCTGGAGGACGGGCTTAAGCCGGTCCAACGGCGCATTTTGCACTCCCTCTTCGAAATGGACGACGGCAAGTTCCACAAGGTGGCCAATGTCATCGGGCATTGCATGAAGTACCACCCCCACGGCGACCAGTCCATCGGCTCGGCCTTGGTGGTCCTGGCCAACAAAGAGCTTTTCGTGGACAAGCAGGGAAATTTCGGCAACATTTTCACCGGCGACGAAGCCTCCGCCAGCCGGTATATCGAATGCAAGGCTTCCTCCTTCGCCAAGGATGTTTTCTATAATCCCAAGATCACCGACTACGCCGATTCCTATGACGGGCGCAACCGGGAACCCTTGCTTTTCCCCGCCAAGCTCCCGGTGATCCTTCTCACCGGGACCGAGGGCATCGCCGTAGGCATGAGCACCAAGATCCTGCCCCACAATCCGGTGGAGGTGATAAAGGCCGAAATCGCCTGCCTTCAGGGCAAAAAGTTCGAAGTCTTTCCCGACTTTCTCACCGGGGGCTCGGTGGATCTGTCGGAATACAGGGACGGGAACGGAAAGGTACGGGTGAGGGCCAGCCTGGACACCTCGGATCCCAAGAAGATCGTCATCAGGGAAATACCCTTTTCCACCACCACCGAAAGCCTCATCGCCAGCGTGGAGAACGCCGCCCGCTCGGGACAGCTGAAGATCGCCTCGATTTCGGACTACACCACCGATAAGGTGGAGATCGAAATCCGACTCCAGCGGGGCGTCTACACCCAGGAGGTCATCGACGCCCTTTACGCGTTCACCGAGTGCGAACAGAGCATTTCGGTCAACTGCCTGGTCATCAAGGACCGCAAGCCCGTGGTGACCAGCGGAGCCGAGATAATCCGCCACCACAGCGCCGCCCTCCTGGGCATCCTGCGCCGGGAGCTGGAGATAGAAAAGGGCGAGTTGCTGGACGAAATCCACGCCCGCACCCTGGAGCGCATCTTCATCGAAGAGCGGGTCTACAAGAGGATCGAAACCCAGAAAACCCAGGAAGCGATCTTCAAGGCCGTCAGGGAAGGCCTGGCGTCCTATGATAGGGAGATCGGCCGCCCGGTGACCCAGGAGGATATCGAGCGTCTCTTGAAAATTCCGATTCGCCGCATTTCCCTCTACGATATCGAAAAAGCCAAGGAGGAGCTCAAGCGGCTCGGCGCACGGCTGGCCGAGGTGGAGTTCCATCTGGCCCATCTGGTGGACTACGCCATCGATTTTTTAAAGACCATGGCCAAACGCCTGGAGGCGGCCTGGCCCCGCAGGACCAGGATCACCAGCTTCTCCAAAATCGAAGCCAAGGAAGCGGCCCGCAAGGACATAGCCCTGCGCTACGACGAGCAGTCCGGCTACCTGGGCACCGCCGTTTCCTCCGGGGAAAAGCTTATGGAGGTTTCGTCGTTCGACAGGATCCTCATCGTCCGGAGGGACGGGATGTACTCGGTCCTGCCGGTACCCGACAAGCTTTTTGTGGACAAGGGCTTGCAATGGGCCACCATAGCGGAAAAGGAGATTGTCCAGAACACCCTCTTGACCGTGGTCTACAGGGCGGCCAAGACGGGGTATCCCTATATAAAACGCTGCAGGATCGAATCCTGGATACTGAACCGGGACTATTCCCTGGCGCCCGGGGGGGGGGAGCTGCTGCTGTTCAGCACCGAACCCGATTTCGAATTCAACCTCAAGTACCTGGTGAAGGGCAGGATGCGCAAGGCCGAGGAGAATTTCCGGGCCAGGAACTTCCCCGAAAAAGGTCTCAAGGCGGCGGGGGTGCGCCTGGCGCCCCGGGAAGTGCTCCAGGCCGAATTTTTGGGCTCCCGGGGCTCTCCGGGCGGGGCGGGGCCCGAATCTTCGGAAGCCCTGTCGGAGCTTCCGCCGCCCGCCGGTCCGACGGGCGATGGGCTTTCCGAGGATAGGGCAGGGGCGCCAAAGCCGAATAACGGGCTTCCGCCTGTGTTGAGAAACAAATCGGCCTCGGGCGGGAAAAAAGCGGCCCCGGGTAAGACAAAATCGGGCCTCCGCGGCAAGTCGGCGACTAAAGAAAAACCGAATGTGCGGGAAAAGCCGGCGGCGCAGGAGGACCCGGCGCCGAAAGCGCCGACCGCGGCAGGGGAGAGAAGGGGGATCGAGGCCGCCCCCTTGGCCAGGCCTGCCCCCTTGCCCGGTGGTCTGGAACTTAAGGAGCCGAGCCTTTTCGGGGAGCTGTTGAATCTTTCCGCGGAAGCTCAAGAGCCCGCGCCTCCCGTCGCCGATAAGCCTGGGAAAAAAAGCACCCCGAGGCGGAGCAGACCGGGGCCGGGGGCAAAACCCGGGGAGGAAGTGCAGCCGAGCCTGGGCCGCGGTCTTTTCGCGAGACTGGCGGAAAAAAAGAACGCCCAGGGCCCCGAAAAAGACCCCGACGACGAATGATGCCCCAGGCGCGCCCCAAGCCTTTCCCCTTGACAAATCGAAGGCCTTTAGGCTATTTTTCCCCTTGTTGAAGCCTTAGGA
>LVBN01000087.1 GCA_001603165.1 Spirochaetales bacterium Spiro_12 | reverse complement strand
CCGCCGGATGCCGAAGTTTTTGTCGATGGACAGAAGATCCAAGGTTCCCTGGTCGAAATTCCAGTGGGCAGAAGAACCATACGTATAAAAAAATTCGGCTACGATGAGCACCAGCTCAGTCTCACCGTTCGTTGGCAACGCATTTCCGTTCTCAACATCGGCCTAAAACCATCGGTGTTCGAGGTTAAGGCCTGGAGCCTTAGACCGGAGATTTTCAACCCTTCGAACAAAGGTTCCTACGGGCGTACGGTCCTTTCGTTTTCCGTAACCGCTCCAGGAAAAGGCTTGCTGGAAATAAGCGACAGCTCAGGAATCAAACGTTTCGAGCGCGAACTCCCGGTATTCACCACCTGGTCCCAGCGTTTCGTCTGGCAGGGACGGGACGACAGGGAAGCGGCTCTTCCCGACGGCGAGTACCTGTTTAAGATTTCCCTATGGCCGCTTCCGGAGAGCGGAGCGGGCGCCGAAAAAGCCCCTGCCGCCGGCGGCGACAGCCCTGCCGTCGATGACGTGCCCAGCGCCGACGACGAACCCGACAACGGAGCCACAGTAAGTTTCACGACAAGGGTTCGGATCGACTCCAGCAGAATAATTGCTCCCTCCGGCGCTCAGGCGGCTCGACCTGGGTTGCTCTATTTTCCCGATCCGAAGATTGCCCGCCTCCTCCCCGGCAGCGCCGAGATACTCGGCACATACCCCCGGGGAGCCTCTCTCGCCCTGGGATTCAAGCTTGGTCCTTCCACCATGATGGCCCTGGAGGGCTCCTTCGATGTCGCCCCCGCGGGAGGCCTTGGCCTATCCTTCCTGCAAGGCTTCGCCGCCGGCGGGAAGTTCGACCTCGGAGTCCTGGGACGCTTCGCCTGGAACAGCGACCTCTCGCCGAGCTATCCCGGCGCCGCCTCGGAGGCGGAGATCAGCCTCCCCCTTGCCGCCAGCTTCGGCGGACTACGTTTCGGCGCGGCCCCGGGCCTCGTCTACGATTTCAACACCAGGGACATCGAAGGCAGGGCCGGACTGGGTCTGTGGTACGAGAATCAGAGCATCCTGACGGGGATATCGGCGCAGAGCGACTTCGGCGGCGCCGCGCCCGTGAGCGCGTCTAATCCTCTGCGCCTGGCGCTGGAAGCCCGGGTCCTCCTGGATTCCACCCCCCTGACCTTCATGCTGCGGATTTCGGGCGACTTAAGCCCAGCGCTTAGTTCACCTACGGCCAGCCTGGGCTTCGGAGTGGTCTGGTGAGCACCATACAGCCCACAACCAGGGCGAATCCCAAGGTCGCCGTGCTCTCCTGCGACGGCTACGATCCGGAAATCCTCGACAAAATTATTGATCAGGCGGCCGGGGAGGCGGGATTTCCCGATATAACAGGCAAAAGAATACTGGTAAAACCCAACCTCCTAAAAGCCGCCGCCCCCGAAGAAGCGGTAACCACCCATCCCGGCTTCGTCGCCGCCGTGCTGCGCTTTCTTTGGAAGCGAGGGGCGGCCTCCATTCAGGTGGGCGATTCGCCGGGGCACCAAAACAGCAGGGCGGTGGGCAAGGCTTCGGGGATTTTCCAAGCCGCCATGGACGGGGGGGCCTCCTGGGTAGATTTTGTCCCGGGGGAACCTCGGCACGCCGCCGGGGCGAAGCTGGTAAAGAGTTTTAGACTTGCCTCCGCCCTGGATGACTGCGATCTGGTGGTGAATCTGCCCAAGCTGAAAACCCATCGTCTCGCCTCCTATACCGGCGCCGTCAAAAACCTTTTCGGGCTCCTCCCCGGGCTGGCGAAGAGCTCGATGCACCTTCGCTTTTCCGACAAGATTCAGTTTGGAACCATGTTGGTCGATCTCGGCCTGTCCATTGAGAACAGCTTTCATTTTTTAGACGGTATCGTGGCCATGCAGGGAGAAGGTCCCGGGAACGGGGATCCTTTCCCTCTCGGCCTTGTCTTCGCCTCGAAGGACGCAGCGGCCTTGGACTGGGTGGCCGCGTCCACCATAGGCTACGATCCCCGAAAAATTCCTTATCTGAGGGACGCGATGGGGCGGGGCGGGCATGCCCTGGAATCCCCCGGAATAGATACGGGCTCTTATGTGATCGAAAAGAAGCGGGCGAAGGGATTCAAGCTTCTTCCCTACACGGCCCAGGCGAATGCTTCTCTCTCCGAGATCCCCCATTATCTCGAGCCCCTCGCCATGCGTTTTTTAGCCGAAAGGCCGATCTTCAACAAGGAGCGCTGCGAAGGCTGTTCGGCCTGCATACGGATTTGCCCGGCGGAAGCCCTGGAACTGGGCAGGCTCAAGGACGGAAAATTCCAGGTGCTCATAGACGACAAAGCCTGCATTACCTGTTACTGCTGCCATGAAGTATGTCCCGTCGGCGCCGTCTCCATCGGGAAGATAGTATGGAGACCGGGGCGGCAGAGGAAGGGCAAATGAGTCATATGGATCTGAGCCGCTATCTCGATTTCGGCCAAGAGAACGACTACAGGAAGCTGGAATTGCCCCCCCCTGTGAAGCGGCGGGGGCGGCTCGGCATCGAGGCGCGGGCCCTTGCCGAACTCTCCCGGATCGCCTTTTCGGAGATAGCATTCAAGTACCCAAAAGGACACCTGGAAGGTTTGGCGGCCATGCTGGACGACCAGCGAAGCTCCCAGCGGGAGCGTTTTGTCATTGAAACCCTGCTGAGAAACGCCGCGGTCGCCGCGGAGGGCCTTTTCCCTACCTGCCAGGACACGGGCACGGCCCTGATCTATGGATGGAAGGGGGAGCTGCTGAACTGCGGAAACTCACCTTCCCTCCCCGGCGAAAAAGGCGCTTGGAAACGAAAAGGCGCCGAAGACGAGGCCGCCGCCCCGGGGGACATCGCCAGCCTCCTGGCCGAAGGAGCAGGAAAGGCATACGCGGAGCGCAGATTGCGAGCCTCCCAGCTCGGCCCTCTGAATGCCCTGGCCGAGGGCAATACAAAGGATAATCTGCCGGCCCTCGTGGATATCCGCGCGGTACCCGGCGATTCCCTTAGACTACTCTTCGCCGCCAAGGGAGGAGGTTCCACCAGCAGAACCAGCCTTAGCATGGAGAGTCCTGCCATGCTCCGGACCCAGGCGCTGAAAACCCAGCTGGAAGCCCGGATACGGGGGCTCGGCGTGGCGGGCTGTCCGCCCTATACGATCGCCGCTGTGCTCGGCGGAGCTTCCCTTTCGCAAACCCTCTACGCCCTGGAGCTGGCCAGTTACGGACTCCTGGACGGGCTTTCGAAGGAGGCGACCGGCGACGGTACTCCGGTGAGAAGTCAGGAGTGGGAAGAAATCATGGCCGAAATTGCCGCCGAGACAGGGTTGGGCGCCCAGTGGGGAGGACGGCAGCTAGCCCTGGACACCCGTTTTATCCGCCTGTCCCGCCACGCCGCCACCCTGCCCTTCGCGCTGGGCATTTCCTGCTCGGCGCACCGCAAAGCCCGAGCCTTCGTAAACAACCAAGGCTGGTATCTCGAAAAGATGGAGGAGGACCCGGCGCGGCTTCTGCCCCGATCCGTCAATCTCCTGCCCGGGGCGGTGGAAATCGATTTCGACACCCCGAAAGCCGTCTGGCTGGAAAAGCTGCGGAGCCTCAGAGCCGGAGATCCCCTCCTGCTCTCGGGCAGCGTAACCCTGGCCAGAGATGCGGCCCATGCCCGGATAGCCGCCTCCATGCGCGAAAAAGCCGCGGCGCCCGCCTACATGACCGAGCACCCTGTTTTCTACGCCGGCCCCACCGAACCCGCCCCGGGCAGGGTCAGCGGATCCTTCGGACCCACCACCGCCTCGCGGATGGACCCGTATATGGAAGAACTGACCCGGGCGGGAGCCTCCTTGGTGAGCATCGCCAAAGGGGGAAGAGGCGCCGCGGCGATCAAGGCCATAGCCGCTTCCAAAGGCGCCTACATAGCTTGTATCGGCGGCGCTGCCGCCCTCACCGCCCGGGAACACTTGCTCGAAAGCAAGGTTGTCGATCATGCCGATCTGGGCATGGAAGCGGTCCGTCTCGTACGCCTCAGCAGACTACCCGCCCTTCTCGTGATTGACTCAAACGGCGGGAATTTCTATGCTTGACTTCCCATGAAGTCATCGGGAACGCCGAATCCCACAGGACGACGATTCGGGACGATATATTTTCTGTTCTTCGCCATTTACGGAATAACACCCTACCTCCAGGTCATTCTGAGAAAACTCGGCTACAGCCCCGCCGCGGTAGGTCTTTTTCTGGGCCTCTTCGAACTCGTGGGCATCGCCGGCCCGATCGTCCTGGCCAGAAAGGCGGACGCGCTCGGGCGCTTCAATCCTTTTTTAATCGCTTCGGGTCTAGGAATCATCCTCGGCATGGGGCTTCTGGTGTCGGTCAACCACGCTATCGCCGCCGTAATCGGGCTCGGTTTCGCCTCCCTCGGTCTCAAGACTCCGGTGCCCGTCTTGGACACGGCCTTGCTCCGGGCTATCGAATCGGATCAGAAGGAAGGGAAAAGAACGCCGAGCTATGGGCTCATGCGGGGCATAGGGTCCATCGGCTTCGTTATCGTAACCCTGATCGTGCAATTCACCCCGGGCTTCGAGACGAGCGCTCCGATCGTGATGGCGGCGGTGATGGCCTTCCTCTCCTGCGTATTTCTCGTCGCTCTTAAATGGCTTCCGGAGACCGGAGACGGAACAGACCACAAGACAAGGCAAAAAGTGAGCTTCGGATGGATAGACAGCACATTTCTTCTAGGCTTGGCGGTGATCGTACTGGGAAGGGTCGCGATGGCGCCGGTGAATTCCTTCTTTTCCCTCTATCTGGTGGAGTCCCTAAAGTGGCACGCCATCGGCGCCATGTCCGCCCTCGGCGCGACGGTGGAAATACCCATGATGATGCTCGCCTGGCGCTATATGTCAAAAAGAAGCCCCATGCAAGCCATCTCACTGGCATCGGTGGCGATCGTCCTCAGACTCCTCACCTACGCCCTGGTACCGACAAAGACGGGGGCGATCGTGGGACAGCTTCTCCATTCGCTCTGCTACGGCCTCTTCCAGCCCGCGACGGTGGCCTTCGTCAACCTGAAGACCCCTCCGTCGGAGCGGACCACGGGCATGGCGATTCTTCTGGGAATAGGCATGGGCTTTCCGGCCTTTATCGGAAGCGCCCTGGGTGGGCTTGTCGTGGAGTGGGCGGGCTACCGTTGGCTCTTCGCATCCTTTAGCGTATTCGCCATGGGAAGCCTGGCCCTGTATTTTTCCAAACGGAGCCTGCTTAACCTGGTGCGCTGACAGCGCCTCGTCCGGCGCGCCGACCCAGGGCCGGCTTTGTATTAATTTAGAGCCTGCGCAAGGAGGGTAAACCCTTGCTGGCCAGACATTTTTCGGCGAGGAACAGGGCTGTGCACATAAGCGCGTGGCTGAGTTCCCCCTCCCCCATGGAATCCAGGATTTCACCGGCCGGATAGAGATCTGCATCGACAATCTCGTGTTCGTCCAGATGCCGCTCCACGGCGGGATACGGGTCCAGGGCGACGAATACGTGGTAGCGGTT
>LVBN01000086.1 GCA_001603165.1 Spirochaetales bacterium Spiro_12 | reverse complement strand
CTCTGCCATATCCTCTCTCCTTGCTCAGTATATCTGGTCTGAACAAAGAGGGGGACACTGTATTCATGCCGAAGTGAAGGGTAGCCAGGGCGCTCAGATCCACCGTGAGTCCGGGATAACCGAAGCTCGCCTTGCTTGCCGCGCCGAAACCCAAGGGTGCGAATCGAGGAATGTCCCAGGTCGCGAAAATGTATTCCGCCCCACCGCCGACCCCGAATCCGTACCATCCGTAGAGAAGGCCCGCGTTGGCGATAACATCGCCCTTGTTCGCGTGGGGAGCGGAGGCCTGTTCATTATTTCCGGCAAAGGTGAAATAACAGAGGACAAATAAAACAACCACCAACGCTATCGATTTCTTCATACCGCCTCCTACGAATTCCATTGTTATTTTCGCACCAGTAGAAGGTCGAAGCTAGAGCCTGGAAGGCATTGATTCTATTTGGACGGAGCCCCTGACCCACGGATTCGGGATTTAACTTTTTTGCGCCACAATATGTTTGCCCAGTCGTCCTTCCATGTAGGCCTGGAGGTAGGTGAGGGCAGTACTGAAGAGAAGATAGATAAAGCCAACCTCAATATAGAGCCAGAGGGGTTCGTAGGTTACGGCGACAATCTGCTGACCGATTTGAAAAACTTCAGCCACGGTAAGGGTGGCGACCAGGGACGTGTCCTTTAATAGGCTTATAAAGGAATTGCCCAAGGAGGGTACGGCGACCAGGGCCGCCTGAGGGACGATGATGTAGGCTAATGTCATTCGTTTATTCATGCCCAAGGACTTGGTGGCTTCCCACTGGCCCTTGGAGATGGACAGGAGGGCTGCGCGTATAACCTCGGAGTTATAGGCGCCCTGGCTGATGGTGAGGCCGAGGATGGCCGAGACGAAGGGCGAGTAGACGATGCCTATTTTGGGAAGGCCGTAGAAGATTATGAAGAGCTGGACTATGAGAGGAGTCCCTCGGATTACCCAGACGTAAAAGGCGGCTAGGGCCGAGAGCGGCTTAATGTTGGATAGGCGCATGAGAGCCACGAGAAAGGCGACGATGAGGCCGAGGCCGAAAGAGATCACGGTGAGGGGCACCGTGGTCAGCAATCCCGCCTTGAGAAGCGGCCAGAACGAATCCATCATGAGACGTGATATTCTCATCACTTCATCCATCGTCATCCTCCCTCGTGCCGGGCTTTACGCCTGGGGCGCAGTCAGCTTATTGCTTGGCGTCCGCCTATTTTTTATAGATCGAAATACCGTCGGCGACTAGCTTGCCGAAGTATTTTTCGGCCAGTTTGTAGTTGGTGCCATCGCTGTTCATGACCTTGATGATATCGTTGACCGCGTTGGCGAGGGAAAGATCTTCCTTTCTGAACATGGCCGCCTCTTCGATCTCCCAGGACGCTGAGGGCTTGTATATGGCGGCGATCCTTACGGCGGTGTTGGGTTTTTGCTCCAGGAACTCGGAGATCGACGTAAGGTTGTTGACATGGGCGTCGATACGGCCGGTGACTAGAAGATCCATGGCTTGTGTAAGGGATACGTCGGAGAGTTTCGCGCCGTAGGATCTGGCGATGTTGCCCGAAGAGCTGGAGAGGGAATTGCCCGCCAGTTTGCCCTTGAGATCTTCGAAGCTATTGATATCCTTGTTGTCCTTGGCCACCACGAGGCAGACGGGGCTTTCGGCGTAAGCTACAGAGAGGTTGTACTTGGCCTGCCTGTCGGGGTTGGGGGTGACACCGCAGATAACGGTGTCGTAGCGCTTGGCGTCGAGGCCGGCTATGACGCCGTCCCACTTGTTGGAAATGTTGAACTCGGCTTTCACTCCCAGGCGTTTGGCGATTTCCTCGGCAACCTCGACTTCGAAACCTTTGAGCTTGTTGTTGTCCTTGATGTCGTTATAGACATAGGGCACCCAGTTGCCTTCGGCGCCGATGGTGAGTTTACCTGCCTTGAGCACCCGCTGCAAAGAGCCGTCATCGGCGTAGGCCACACCGGCTCCCGCAAGGATCATGAGCGCCGCGGCGATGATTACGATCGCCCTTGTTGTCATTTTCATGCAATCCTCCTTTTGGATTTTCTGTTTCAGCTCTATTGCGTATCGGTCAACCCTCCCGGGTTCCGTCGATACCCCAACCCAGCGCCCGCTCCAAGGTGGCCATGGATTTTCTGTCCGCCTCGGCGGGATTGTCCAGATA
>LVBN01000085.1 GCA_001603165.1 Spirochaetales bacterium Spiro_12 | reverse complement strand
CGCTTGAGATCCTCCCAGGCGGGACGCTTGAGGCTTTGGTCCCTGAGCAGGGCCGAAGGGTGATAGGTGGGTACCAGGGGGATGCCTTCGAAGTCCCGCACGGTGGATCGAAGCTTGTTGATGCCCTCGGTGGTGCCGAGCATGGCTTGCGCCGCGGTTCTGCCCGCGCAGAGGATGAAGCGGGGCTTGAGGAGGGCTATCTGTTGTTTCAGGTAGGGCATGCAGGCCGCCCTTTCGTCCGGCGAAGGCTCGCGGTTGTTGGGGGGCCTGCATTTGACGATGTTGGCGATGTAACAGTTTTTCTCCCTGTACAGCCCTATGGAGGCGAGCATCTTGTCCAAAAGCTGCCCCGAGGCTCCCACGAAGGGAAGACCCCGCTTATCCTCTTCGGCCCCCGGCCCCTCCCCTATAACCAGGACGACCGGGTCGAGCACCCCCTGGCCGAACACGGCCTTGTGCCGGCCCGAGGAAAGAACGCAGCGCGTGCAGGCCTTTACTTCCGCTTCGAACCGGGCGAGGGCTGCGGCCCTGTCGGATTCCGAAACCTCGGAAAGGCCAAAAGGCGCCCGGGCGGGAGTCCGACTGCCAGATAGCGCCATATCGAGCTCCTCTTGGGAAGGCGGCGCCGGGCTCGCCGGCTCCCGCCCGGGCGCTGGTTCGTAAAGCGCCGCCGGCGTCGTACCAAGCCGCAATCCGCCCTTGAGACAATCGCCTATGGTAGCCAAGGCTTCGTACAGGCTTGCCTTGTCGGTATATTCACCTTCAGTCATTGGCGTACTCCACGTCGATATGCAGGCCAAGGGGTTTTTCCCTGGACTCCAGTATTCCCCGGGGCCCCGCGATTTCGATTTCGATCTTGCCCGGTTCGCCTGTGCTGGCGACCCAGAATACCGCTTCGCCGCATAAAAGGCTGCGATCCGCCGATCCGATAAGACGTCCCGGGCCCTTCAGTTCGATATGGATCGGCTCGAAGGCGAAAGGACAGGTGTTCCCGTACTGATCCACGAGCCTGAGCGCCACCCTGCTGGCCTCCCACTCCCCGCCGTCCTTTATCCTGAGCGACCGCGGCGAGGCTTCCAGGTCCAGGCCCGCGGCGTGGGCGTCGGGACCATAGCGTTTGCGCGCCACGGCTTTTCCATCCAGTATCCCCACGACTTCAAATCCGTCGTCGGCCTTGCCCCAGGCCAGGCCATAGTTCATCACCAAATCCCGGGCTCGCCGGAAATTCATGCCCCGCTTTAGCAGAAGAAGCGCGAAGTCGAGCTTGTCCCCTATGCTGAAGGAGGCTGGACCGGTGCTCATGGCCTTGGAGGCGAGGCGGAGGAATCGTTTTTTGTCGGCGGGGTGAAATCCCTGGGAATCCAGCCTGTTCCCGATAAGGTCGTCGATCGGCACCGGTGGGTGCAACAGGTGGGGATAGGTCTTTCTGTCGGGATAAAAACGTCCGACCAGCGCTCCGGAACGATAGAGATCCACGGCATCGCAGTTGGTGTAGACATCCACCGGCAGCATAGTGGCCCCGCTGCGTTCGCCCTTGGTGAATCGGCTCGCGGGCTCCAGGACTATGCCTTCGGAGGGCGACCTCTGGCTGGCGTAGAGAAAAGCGGCGTACTTGGGGCTTCTGAACATGTCCGCCACGCCATGATAGCAGATCCGGTCGCCGGAACCGAAATCCCTGTGGGTATTGTAATCGAAGGCGCACCATCCTATCGCGCCGGCAATTCCCAAATCGCCCATCGCCGCATCCAAGACCCTCGCGTGACGTCGCGCATGTTCGGCGAGCCGTTCCTCCTGGTCCCAGCGCTTGGCGGGGAACATGTGCCCGTTGTGTTCCGTTACGAGGTAGGGCACCGATGAATTTTTGCCGGAGCCTTGGAAAGCGGCGGCAAGGCCCTTGGCCTTTTTTTTCGCGTTGCGCGTTACCATTTTCTTTTTCGCGACAGCCTTCTTCCCGCCCTCGTGGGTGAAATCGTTGAAGGTATACACGTCTTCGAAAAGCGCGCTGCCCGAAAAGTTGCGCACCCCTCCGCGCTGGCGGTCGGGGTCGAGCATCGCAACCAGCGCGTTAGTGCTCTTGTAGAACTCCTCGTCGTCCGGCGATTCGTTGATCCGCGTCCCCCACAGGATAATGCTCTCGTTTCCGATGTGCTGCCAGCCCGGAAGTTCGGTAAAGACCAAAAGGCCCAGCTCGTCGCAGGCGTCCAAAAAGTGCCTTGATTGGGGGTAGTGGCTCGTGCGGACCACGAGGCAACCCAGGTCCCGTTTCAGGATCTCCGCGTCCTGCCTTTGCGCGCCGGGCCCCATGGCGTAACCGGCGAAAGGCCAGGACTGGTGGCGGTTGAGCCCCCGCAGGAAGACCCTTCTGCCATTGAGGAAAAAGCCGTCGGACTTAAAGA
>LVBN01000084.1:774-13381 GCA_001603165.1 Spirochaetales bacterium Spiro_12 | reverse complement strand
GAGGCTGGCTGCGAGATCGGTGAAACCCTGGCCTGCGTTGCAGACCAGGGTTCTGGGCCTTTCGAAGAGCGGGGAAGGAAACTTAAGCTCTTCCGCTCTTTCAAACAACCAGAGCAGGGGGGAGGTGTTGAGGGCTCCTATGGCCAGAACCGCTTGTATAAAACCAGGTCCCGGGGAAGAAATTATAATAAGACGGGGTTTCTCGCGCCCGGCGATAATCGAAACTTCTTCGGGCCGACGGCAGGGCAGAACGCGGAGGTCCGGAACTGCCTTACCCGCGAGGCTCCGCTCCAACAAGCCCAGTTCGACAGCCTGGCCGAGGGCCAGGAGGCAGGGAGAGTCCCGTTGGGGCATATGCCGGCGCAGGATCTCCCCCAGGCTTCGCGGGTCCTCGAAGAACGGGGATTGCTCAAGAGTGCCCGGCACTATGCAAGCCAGACGCCTGAATCTTCCATCCTCGACGAGCAATTCCGCGGCGGAGAACTCTTCGCTGTTCATCGTTGCCGGATCTATGTACAGCAGGCCGAGGTCCCGTAAAAGTTCCTCGGTGTCAAGGGCGTCCGAAAGCCCTATCCGCCGCAGTCTCCTTCCGATGTAAAGCTCTTGCAAAAGCGACGGGGCGCCGCTTCCGAGCAATCCGATCGACCAGGAGCCCCGGCTCTCGGGATCGATCCTGTGGAAAGAATCCATGGAAGGGAATGGAAGGTCGATATACAGGCAAAGCCGCTGGCTTGATTCGGATAGCCCTACGGACGCGCCATGCAGGAGGGCGATGCGTTTGGCGAGTTCGATGGATATGCTGGTTTTCTCCACCGACAGTCCCGCCGCCGGATCCGAATCCATGCAGGAACGCAGCCGCGCTATAGTACCCGTCGCCCTGTCCCCCCCGGGGCACCTGCCGGTGGCGGCCAACCTCGGGCCGCTTTCCCGCATGGAAACTTCCAGCCTTGTTTCTTCAAGGCGCAAATCATGGAAGAAGTAATCCAAAAATATTTTCATCACCTGGGCGAGTCTGATTTTATCGCCCCAGACCAGGGGAAGCACCGAGCCTTGGGGGATCTTCAGCTCAATCCGGCGAAGGGAGCGGCTTTGTCCTTGGCGCATGCCGAGATCGGCGGCGAGGTTCTCCAGAAATCGTCCTGGGTCGAAGAGACCTGGATGGAGAGGAAAGTCTTCGACCTGGGCAAGGGAGAGATCCAGGAGATCCCTGGTCATTTCCATCTGGCGGGAAGAGGCCGCAACTATGGCTTCCAGTCCTTCCCTTTCCCGGCCTTCGCTTCTGGAGAGCAGTTCACGACTTTTGTCCCTGATAAATCGTATGGGCTCCTGCAATCCCCCGGTAATACCCGCGAGAAACTCGCTCTTCATTCTCTCGGCCTTTTCCGCCCGGGTTCTCGCCTCGTCGGCCTGCTCGAAGAGAAGGACTCCCCGTAGCGCCGATGATATCTGGGCGCGAATTTCTTCATAGACATAGGCATCGGGACGGTCGGCCTTGAGCACCACGTAACCGAGCGAGGTGGATTCGAAGTACAGGGGAAGGACTATGTAACTACCCGGTTCCTTCGGAAAAACAGAATCGGGCAACAGGCGGTCTTTCGAAAACACCCGCTCCCCTGAATGGTTCGGGAGTCCTGGCAGACCTGGAGGTTTTCCCGCTTGGGTAAAGCCTCCGGCAAAAACCCGCCTCGAGTCATCTTTCGATTTCAGGACAAGGTACGCGGCGTATATCCCCAGCGATGGGAGACACTGGGCGATGCTTTTCACTACGCTTTCCACATCTTTTGCGCAAAGCAGCTGATGACTGAGAATGCTGAGCCAGTGGTCGATACGTTTTTCCTTCCACGCCCTGTAAGTGCTCACCCGTTTTTCGGCTTCGGCTATCAACACTCTTCCCTTGCCGAGCATTCCTTCGAGGACTGTCGCCCTTCGCCTCGACTCTACCCGGGGTATGACAGCTTTTCTGAGAATTGAAAGAATATTCTGAACGCAATCGATATCTCGCCCCTTGGCTATGAAATCGTCCAAGGTCTCATCCAAACTTTCCAAAAATCTGTCTTCTCCGCCGGTTTTCGAACTGTCCAAAAACGAACCTACGATAGGCCGCAGGAATTTTTCCTTTTCCTCCCCGGAAAAGCAGGCTTCCTTCGCGATAAGTTTAAGAAGCTCCTCCGGGGCGGGCTTGGTCTTTAACCTTCCGGCCCGATTGGTCGGAGGCGAAAGATTGCCTCCCGCCTTCTGCACCGCAGGAGTTCTGCATCCGCAGGATTGCCGAAGGACGAGATTGGTTTTAAGTGTGCGATCGCCGGGTTTTTTCCCTTCTAAGAGCTCAAGGAGCATACGAAAGGCCTGGAGCGCCTGACGATCCAGGGGCATTCGAACCGTCGTGAAGGTCGGGGAGAGTAGATTGCTCTCCTCCGAATCATTAAAACCCGCCAAGGCCATATCCTGGGGAATTTTCCAGCCACGCTCCTCCAGAAGCGTGGCCGCTTCGAAAGACAGCAGGTCGCTGGCGCTGCAAAGCGCGTCGAAATCCCTGCCCGGTCGAAGTTTCCTTTCATCGAGAATACGTTGTATAGCTCTTCGCCCTTCAGTCCAGGGATTGTCCAGGGCAACGAGGTTTTCGTCGAAGGGTAATCCCTTTTCCTCCAAGGTGTCGCGATACGCCTTAAAACGCTCCTCGGCCGAGGAGTGCGCCCTCGGCCCTCCCAAAAACGCGATTTTTTTGCATCCGTGGCGCCTGATGAGATGGAGGACGAGTTGCTTCATGCCTGAGTAAGCGTCGATATTGACTACCGGTCTTCGCCCGATTTTGAGCCCGAAGGTGACGAGCGGCATATCGAGCTTAGATTCCAGATAGCTTTCCACCTCGGATTCGGCGGCGAAGCCGCTTAAGGAACTGGCCCAGCAGAGTGCTGCGTCGAAACTTGTGGATTTTGCCAATTCGAATATGCTGTTTCGCATGTATTCGAATTCGTCCCTGCTCGAAAGCCTGCCCCCGGGGAAGATGAAAAAGAGGCATTTGCGCCGCTCGCCTTCCTTGACAAGCTCGGGCCAGACCTTCGTGGCTGAGCCTGAATGAATGGAGGCGAGCAAAAAGGCTATTCGTGTTCCTTCTTTCGTCGCTGTCTCCCCCTCAAGGGGGTCGGTATCGAAGGGCCGGCGCCCCTGCCTCATTCTCAGGTCCTCCCGAAGCGTTGTCAACTAAATACCGAAAGCCGAGAGAGGGAGAACATCAGAAAAGTCCAAAAACTGACCACTAAAGTCAATTGCCAGCCAATGATTCTGGCTCGACAATTCCGGCATGAGGGAGTCATCGCCGCAGAAGGCTCCCGGGGGGTATCGGAGTGAACCCGACGGTGGATATTCTCAAGCTCGGGGCAAGGCCTGGAGATGAGTACGATTGCAGCGAAACCTTCGCCAGAGCTATGGCTATGATCAGAAAGGCCGGGGGCGGAACTGTCAGGGTTCCGCCGGGGCTCTACAGGACGGGGCCTATCGAACTCTTCGACAATACCACCCTGGCGGTGGAACGCGGCGCCTGCCTTCGGTTCATTCCCGATCCCGCGCTGTATCCTCCGGTGGAAAGCCGTTGGGAGGGGATTCGCTGTTACGCCATGCGGCCCCTGATTCTCGCCAGGGGAGCGAGGAATGTCGCCTTGATCGGCGAAGGATGTATCGACGGAAGTGGCCTTGAATGGTGGAAGGCCCATAGGGGGAAAAAAGCCTCTGGACAGTCGAAGCCTGAGACTTCCATCGAAAAAAGGCTGGCGGAGTTGAATAAAGGCTCAGGGGAGCAGCCTTCGGGAGGGGGGGGGAGGGAGACACAGTTTTTACGCCCCCCCCTGGTTCAATTTTTCGATTGCGATGGAGTCTTGCTAAAAGGGCTCAGTCTTTCGAACTCTCCTTTCTGGACGGTGCACCCGGTTTTTTCCCGAAGGATTCGCGTCGAAGCCATCCGTATAGAAAATCCTGCGGACGCGCCGAACACCGATGGCATCGATATCGATTCCTGCGAGGATGTGTCGATTTACGATTCCGTGATAGATGTCGGGGACGACTGCATAGCCCTCAAGGCGGGCTCTGGTTCTCAGGGACTCGAGGAAAACCGCGCCACGAGGAATGTCAGGATCTCCGGTTGCAGCTTTTTAAGCGGCCACGGGGGTGTGGTCATAGGGAGCGAAACGGCGGGAGGAGTCGAGAACGTCGATGTGCTCAATTGCCGCTTTATGGGAACCGATAGGGGCATCAGGCTCAAGAGCAGGCGGGGAAGGGGAGGTCTGGTGCAAAACCTCTCTTTCAAAAACCTGGTTATGGATAACATCCTGAGCCCTATTACGATCAACCTTTATTACGAGTGCGGTGTCAAGGCCGCCGACAAGGCCTTCGTTTTTTCGCAAGATGCCCAGTCGCCGACATCGCTCACCCCTATTATGAGGAATATCCTGGTTTCCAATCTTACCGCAATGAGGTGCCGGGCCTCCGCGGGCTTTATCGTGGGTCTGCCGGAATCGAAGATTCGGAATCTCGTACTGGAAAACTGTGTGATTTCCCTGGCCGGCGACGGGCTCGTGCCGGTGGATCGGTCGGAGATGTACCAAGGCCTGGGAGAAACCGGTCATCGAGGCTTGCGGATGAAAAATGTGGAGTGCCGGCTGGACGCTGTGCGGATCGAGAACTGCGGCGGCTGCGGCGTCCTTGTCGAGGAAGGCTGCGATATAGTTCCGGCCGGCCTTCGGCGGGCGAACACTCAAGCGGGTGTTCAACCGGATAGTCAACCGGATAGTCAACCGAAAAAGTAATTCCTCAAGGGAGAACCCGAAGCCCGGTTTTCGCCGCTCCAATCGGAAAGGGGCTGTCTTGTGTACGCTCAGGACAACCCCGATCTCTTGACCGCGGACTATCGCTGCACCCTTCCCGAGGCGTCTCCGCCCATGAGTTTCTGGACCTCTCCGGGCTCGATGAGGGCAAAGTCGCCGGAGATGGAATGCTTGAGGCAGGAGAGGGCGACGGCATGTTCCAAGGCCTTTTGCGGATCGTCCTCGAAATGGATCAGACCGTAGATCAGCCCCGCCGAGAAGGAATCGCCGGCGCCTACCCTGTCCACGATATCGGTGATGGAGAATTTCCTCGACACCAGGGAAGCTTTTCGGCTCGNTCGTTGCCGATAAGGACATGGGCGTAGGAGGCGATTTCGCCCATCACATCCTGGGCCTTGGCCCCATAGTTCCAAAGCTTAGCCCGGAAGTTCAGGTCGAAGGAGACCTTCAGCCCCGCCTTGTCGGCGGCCTTCGCCGCGGCGATGGATGCGTCGGCGGCCTTGCGCGATATCGCCGGGGTTATGCCGGAAATGTGGAACCATCCGGCTCCATCGAATGCCTTGTCCCAATCGATATCGCCGGGCTCTATCTCCGCGATGGCCGATCCCGCACGATCGTAGATGACGTTGGACGGTCGCTGGTTTGATCCGTTTTCGAAAAAGTAAATTCCCATGCGTCCTTTTTTCATGGCAATGAGCGACACGTCCACTCCGTGGTAACGCAGCTCTCTTAGGCATTCCCTGCCGATTTGGTTGTCCGGCAGCACGGTGGCGAAAGCGGCCGGATTGCCCAACCTCGCCAAGGCCACGGCAACGTTGCCCTCCGAGCCTCCGAAAGTGGCTTCGAAAACGGGCGACTGGAAGAGCCGTTCGAGCCCCGGCGATTTGAGCCTGAGCATTATCTCCCCGAAACTGACTACTTTCATACGGCTTCCACCTTGAGTACGATTTTATGGATGGGCTCAGGCTTGCCGTCCTTCGCTACGCAAGGACGATGCGCGTCTTCTGGAAAGAAAACAAGGGCATCGCCCTTGGAGCAGACGAAACTGCAGCAGCCGCCGGCGGCGGGACTTGAGTAGAATTCCACGTCCGGCTTGTAGGGTTCGCTCACCGCCAGCGAGCCGGCTTCCGCGGCTTCCATGATTTCCGTGCCCGATACGATCATCTGGATATCGATATAGTTCCGATGGGTTTCAAAACGACATTTCTCGATAGGCTTCGAGTCGTAACGTTGTACGATCGCGTAAAGGGAAGTCCCGTCGATTTCATGCTTCCCTTCGGATAGAGCCTCCCAGCCTCCGGCCAGGATCCAGTCGATGGCCTTGTCGAGGAGCGGGCTCAGGCCTTTGTATCTTCCGATGCGCTTCACGTTGGTTGCTATCATGATATACCTCCTTTTCCTGCCCTTTTAAGGACGTAAACAAGAATTTATCGCGCCAGCCAGCCGCCGTCCACGGCGATTATATACCCGTTGATGTAATCGCTGGCTTCCGAAGCGAGGAATACCGCCGCACCTTGGACATCCTCGGGCGTGCCCCAGCGTCCTGCGGGAATGCGTTCCAGAATGGCCTCGCTGCGTTGGGCGTCGGCGCGCAAAGGCGCCGTGTTGTTCGTGGCCATATAGCCCGGAGCTATGGCGTTGGCGTTGATGCCGTGCTTGGCCCACTCGCAGGCCATGAGCCTGGTAAGGCCCGCCACGGCGCTCTTGGATGCCGTGTAGGAGGGAATCCGTATTCCCCCCTGGAAGGAGAGCATGGAGGCGATGTTGATAATCTTGCCCCCGGTTTTTTGGGCGATGAACCGCCGCGCCGCCGCCTGGCTGAAGAAAAACACGGTCTTGGCGTTGATGTTCATCACATCGTCCCAGTTTTTCTCGGAAAAATCAATGGCGTCTTCTCTGCGTATGATGCCCGCGTTGTTGACGAGGATGTCCAGGCGCCCGAAGCGGGCAAGAGCCTTTTCGATAATTTCCGGAATTGGGGCTATGGACATGAGATCCGCCACCACCTCCAGAAATTTTCCTCCCATTGCTTCGATATTGCGTTTCGTCTCCGGGGATGGCACGTAGTCCACGCCCACCACCGCGGCGCCCGCTTCCGCGAGGCCCTGGCTGATACCCTGCCCCAGCCCTGTGGAACTCCCCGTCACGATGGCCACCTTGCCGTCGAGCCTGAATTTATCCAGTATCATTCGCTACCTCCCTTTCTTGTCCGCCCCTTATTTAAGGGCGCTCATGGGGACGTGATCCATGTCCGTAAAAGTTTGATTCTCCCCCGCCATACCCCAGATAAAGGTGTACTGACCGGTCCCCGCGCCCGAGTGAATGGACCAGGAAGGGCTGATCACCGCTTCCTCGTTGCGCACCACCAGATGCCTGGTTTCTTCGGGCTTCCCCAGAAAATGGAAGACGACCCTGTCCTGGGGCATGTCAAAGTAAAGATATACCTCCATGCGC
Organism: Spirochaetales bacterium Spiro_12; assembly: GCA_001603165.1. Taxonomy (GTDB): domain Bacteria; phylum Spirochaetota; class Spirochaetia; order Treponematales; family Rectinemataceae; genus UBA2256. Next base: position 6,110 of record LVBN01000084.1, on the reverse strand, counting down.
CGTTGGTGGGTATGGACGGGCATGGTATTCCAGACCGAACCCTGGGAGAATATCGTCATGCCCATGACCAGCTGACAGGTTTCCAGAACCGCCGGATGGATGAATTGATTTATGACCCGCTTGTTGCTCTCGGCGTCGCTGCCCATCTCTACGCGCTTGGCCTGGTCGAGGGTGACCAGCCTGGTCTCGCAAGCCCTGTGGGCCGGCGCGCTGTTGAAGTAGAACTTTGCCGGATTGGCCGGATCGGCGCTCTCGAAGCAGACATCCTTCGAGCCCAAGGAAATGTAAAATCCATCCCGGGACCCGACGGCGAATTTCCTGCCGTCCACGCCGATCGATCCAGGACCGCCGATATTGATGATTCCCATTTCCCTGCGCTGGAAGAAGTACTCCGTGCCCAGCTCCTTCGTCGCGGCCAGCCTCAGGGCCTTCCCCGCGGGGGTCGCTCCCCCGGCTATCATTCTGTCAACATGACTGTAGGTCATGGTGATCCGATCAGGTATGAATATCGAGCGTATCAAAAAATGCCGCCGCAGGCCTTCCGTGTCGAGGGTCTTGGCATATTCGGAATTGACGTCTTCCCTGATATCCATGTACAAACTCCTTATTGTTTCGGGTTAGCCAAAGAGACCGGGGAGCCAGAGGCTCACCGCGGGCACGAAGGTAACCACGATTAATACTATAACATTACAAATAATGAAGGGCAGAGCCGCCTTGAAAATTTCAATGATTGAAAGACCGCATATTTTATTTGCCACATTGAGACACATGCCCACGGGAGGGGTAACGAGGCCTATGGCCAGACCGACTATAAGCACGGCGCCGAACTGTAGTTCATGCATGCCGAACTGCTTCATGACCGGTAGAAGAATTGGTACCAGAAGAAGAATGCAGGGGGTCACATCAAGGAAGGTTCCCACGAAGAGAATGAGAACATCAAGGAAGATAAAGACCGCCAGCGGCGAGATCCCCGATCCCAGGAGGAACCGGGCGATCATGTTAGGTACCTGCTCGACCGCCAGTATCCAGGTGAAGATCATGGTAAAGCCGCCGATGATCATGATAGTACTGGACATCATGGCGGTTTTTTTAAGGGCTTTGAGCAGATCCTTGGTCCTGAGTTCTTTATAGACAAAAAATCCAAGGATAAGGGCGTAGAGGACGGCGATAGCCGCCGACTCGCTGGCGGTGGCGATGCCCAAGGACACTGACAGCACGATGAATACGGGCATGAGTACGGCTAAAAGGCCGTCTTTAGCGGTTTTATACATTTCTCGGCCATTCATACGCTCATATTTAGGGTGCCAGCCGTTTTTTTTCGATATTCCATAGGTGAGGCTGAATTGAGTCAGCCCGATGAGAACCCCCGGGAGCAATCCGGCCAGAAAGAGCTTGCCCACCGAGGCTCCGGATATCATGGCGTACATGAGCATGGGAATGCTCGGGGGAATGATCATCCCCATGGTGGAGGAAGCGACGGTGACGCCGGTGGCGAAACCCAAGGGGTACCCTGCCTTTACCATACTGGGGATTTCGATGCTCCCCAGGGCGGAGGTATCGGCGACGGAGCTGCCTGAAATTCCTCCGAATATCATGGAGGCGATGACATTCACCTCGCCTAATCCCCCGCGTATGGGGCGCACCAGGAGGGCGGAAAAATCCATCAGCCTTTTAGTAAGACCGCTCCTGTTCATCAGTTCTCCGGCCAGCATGAAGAGGGGCATGGCGATGATGATGAAGTTGTTCGTGCCGGACCACACGCGCTGAGGCACCGTGAGAAGGAATACCGGATCCCTCAGCAGCATATAAACGATGCCCGCTCCGCCCAGGGAGTAGGCGATGGGCACGCCGATTACGAGCAGGCCCCCCAGGACCGCGAACATTACCGCAAGGTTCATGGAGTGCCTCCCCCTGTTTGATTTTGAACAGAGCCATACTCTACATACTCGGATTTTGTCGTCGGCTCGCGAAGGGGAGTGAAGTGGCCGAGGATGTCCGCGAGCGAATAAACAATCGTTATCGCGAAAGAAATTGGTACAAACAAGTAGAAGGTGCCGTTGGGAATGCCTGTAGCCGGGGAGGGTACGCCCCCCACCCGCTGTATCCATTCCAAGCTTTTAATGAACACGACTATCGCGATCGCTATGACAGCTGTCATAGCGATCGTGTTGATCGTTTTTTTGAGCTTGAGGCTGCTTTTTTCAAAAAAATTGATGCTGATATGCTCTCTTTCCCGTATTCCCAAGGCCGCTCCAAAAAAGGAGGTGGCAATGAATACCACCGTGAGGAGTTCCTCAGACCAGGCAAAGGCTATGTTGAGAACATATCGGAGGAACACGGATGCCATGACGCCGGAGGCCATGAGGCCCACGAGAATGGTCAAAAAGACCGCCAGGACCTTATCCATGACGGCCAGTACAGGATTGAGTATCCGTGAGCAGGTGCTTTCCTTCATCTATATCCGCCTTTTGCTCGCTTTGCTTATGTTAAAAAGCGGCGCCCGCCTTTTAGGGCTGCGTCGCCGCTCGGCTTTGACAAGCACCAGTGTGTGCTTATTTACCGGCGATGATCTTCCTCATTGCATCCAGATCAGCGTTGGTGAAGAGACCCTTGCCGACAAAGTAGTCATAGACAGGCTGGCAGGCAGTGATGAACTGCTGACGCTCCGCCGCCGTGGGCTGGTAGACCGTCACTCCGCCGTTCACGATCATCTTGTAGTAGTAATCGTTGAGATCCCTTCGCAGCTCGTTCTGCTTGTCGGTATAGATCCATGCGGCTTCCTGCATAATTTTCTGCAGGTCCGCGGGCAGGGAATTGAACCACTTGAGATTGACGTCGAAGGGCTCGGGATGGAACTGATAGTCGATGAGTGTCATGTATTTCTGGACCTCGAAGAACTTCATGTCGCCTATGTTGGCCAGGGGGTTTTCCTGCCCGTCGGCAACGCCGGTTTTGAGGGCCATGTAGGTCTCGCCGTAGGGAATGGATACGGGATTGCCGCCCAGGGCCTGGACGCATTTAATGATGGATTCGATGGGTGGTGTGCGGATCTTGAGTCCCTTCATGTCCGTCGGCGATTTGATAGGCCGCATATTGTTGGTGAAGTGCCTGGACCCGCCGTCGCCGAAGGCGAGCATCTTGATGCCGTATTTTTCAGCATCCTTCATGATCATCGTGCCGATGTCGCTTCGGGCGATCTTCATCAGGTCGGCCTGGGTGGGGAAGAAGAAGGGCATGAGAATAAGATTGAGCTTGGGTGTCTGGGCATCGAAGACACCGCCAACGAAGGCTTCCTGGGTGCCAAGCTTCATGGACTCGATCATCTCTGCTTCATTGCCGAGCTGGGCCCCGGGGTATATTTCCAGAATCAGCCTGCCGCCTGACTGCTTTTCCAAGTAGTCCTTGGCTACTAGCAGCGCCTTGTGCCTGGTGGATTCGGTGGATGACGCATGTCCAAGCTTGATCTTGTACACTTTTGAGCTGGACTGGGCGAAACCGAAACTCGTTGCGACGAGGATAACCAGTGCGAGGGCGATCAGTTTCTTCATACTGCTCTCCTTTTTTTCTAGGACTATTAAGCCTTTTCAGGTTGTTCCACTATGTGGAAACGGGTTTCAGTATAAACGGCCTTAAAAAGCAGCCCACAGCTGCTATTCTACATTATGGAATCTAATTCCATATTTTAGCTTGTTTTTTTCCTCTGTCAAGTATAAACTAGTAACAGATTGAAATTTGATGAGGAGTCCAGGAGACAACCATGGAAGTTCGCGTCCAGTCCCTCGACAGGACCTTTTGTATTCTCAGAACCCTCGCCCATGAGCCCTTGGGGCTTTCCCTTGCCGAGATCGCCGAAGTGGCCGAACTCCCCCGAAGCACGGCGTTTCGTCTTCTCGCCGTGCTCATGCAGCACGAATACGTGCGCAAAAACCCGCAGACCAACTTGTACAGGCTGGGGCCGGCTTTTATCGAAATGAGCAGCCATTACCTGAACAGCCTCGAACTTAAGACCGAATCCGCTCCCTATATGCGCGAGCTGGGCGAAAACCTGGGCACTATCGTTTTTTTAGCCCGAAGACAGGGCGATATGATGGTCTATATCGACAAGGAAGATAAATTTACCTCCTTGAGAAAATATTCGATAATCGGCCAGCAAAAGCCTTTATACTGCACCTCCCTGGGAAAGGCCCTGCTGCTCGGGCTCGAGGACGAAGAGATACGGGCGCTCTTGGGCGGGAAGAATTTCGAGCGCTTTGGACCCAATACCCATGGCGATGTGGATTCTCTGCTGACCGATTTGGCCGTATGCAGAAAGCGCGGTTGGGCAAGGGACAATGAAGAAGCCGAGCCGGGGGTCAATTGCGTTGCCGCCCCGATCCGGGATTACCGGGGCGATGTCATATCGGCCATAAGCACTTCCTGGGTAGTAGAGAGCAGGCCGGACCTGGAACCTGAAAAAGTGGCCTCCCGGGTGCTCAAGACGGCCGAGGAGATTTCCCGTTGCATGGGATGGACCGGCGCCGAAGGCTGAAACGAGTTTTTTCTGGGACCGGGCTTTGGAAAAACCGGGTTCGAGAGCCGGCGCTCAGCCCGGCGACGAGCTTACGATTGTTCTTGCATTAATTTTCATCCCGTTACAGAATAGAATCTCAATCCAAGAAAAGAGTCGGAGGAAAGCAATGACCGAAGTTGAACTGTGGTCCAGGGAAACGAGGGCTCAGAGGGCATGCGCCGCCCTGGTTAAGAACGGATTCGACGCCGTATACGTAAAGACCGCCGAAGAGGCGGCCGATCTGGTGATGCAATTCGTCAAGCCGGGCATGAAGCTGGGATTCGGCGGCTCCATGACGATAAAGACCCTGGGAATTCAAGACAAAGCCACCCAGGCCGGCGCCCAGGTGCTGGATCACAACAAGCCCGGATTGGGCGCCGAGGAAAAACTGGATATCCTCCGGTCCCAGCTCACCTGCGACGTATTCATCTGCAGCGCCAACGCCGTGACCATGAAGGGCGAAATGCTCAATATCGACGGAAACGGCAATAGAGTCGCGGCCCTTACCTTCGGCCCCAAGAAGAATGTGGTGGTAGCGGGCGCCAACAAGGTGGTTGCCGACGTGGACGAAGCATGGGAGCGCATCGAAGCCTCCGCGGCTCCTATGAACAACAAACGATTGGCCAGGCCGAATCCCTGCGTCAAAGCCGGTCAGTGCATGAACTGTCAGGAACCTACCCGCATTTGCCGGGTATATCAAATCATCAAGCGAAGGCCTTCGCTCTCCGATTACACAGTCATACTCGTGGGCGAAGATTTGGGCTATTAGAAGTATTTGAGCGCGGTT
>LVBN01000084.1:0-758 GCA_001603165.1 Spirochaetales bacterium Spiro_12 | reverse complement strand
TACATCGTTCGAGGTTATATCGATGTTCAGGTGTCCGAAGGTAGCCACGGCGATCCACTTCGATGCGGGCGATATATATTCCGGCTCAGGGTCGCTCTTGCTCCCCATGGCGCCCACCACAGCGTAACGCACGCCATTCTTCTCCAAGTATTCCATATAATGGTTATGGCCGGAGACCACCAAATCAACGCCATAACGCTCGAATAAAGGGGTCAGCGCGGGGATATTCTTGTAATGGTCGTACCAGGGCTTGTCCAGCTTGGGGTCGTCGTAGCCCGAGGCATAGAAAAAACTGTGGGAAAAAACTATGAGAGGTTTGAGCGGATCGGCGGCGGAAAGAACCGATTCAAGCCAGGTTTTTTGCTTTCTGCCGAAGTTTTCCGTTCCCCAGGGCAGGTTGAGCGCGACAAGCGTGGCTGCCCCAGTGTCCATCGAATAATAATAGGGAGAACCGGAGTCGCTGGAAAACTCCCGGGGGAAAAAAGCTTTCTTGTAAAGGTACTGGCCGCCGAAAAGTGCGTCGTGGTTGCCCATAAGCGGCCGCAGAGGAACCCTGGGCGCGATGGCCGAGAGATCGGCGAGGGCGGCGTTCCATTGGGAGACCGAAGAGCCTGTCTCTACCGTATCTCCCAACAGGAAAAATATATCGGGTCTATGTTCGGCGATACTGGCGAGGATATTGGACCGGGCGTTGGGATCGGTTTTATCGGTTCCCCAGTGCGCGTCAGAGCCTACGCTCAGACGTAAAAGGGTTTTCC
>LVBN01000083.1 GCA_001603165.1 Spirochaetales bacterium Spiro_12 | reverse complement strand
TGGTGAATATGCTCCTGGTGACGGCTTTGATCATGATCATGACCTTCGGAGCCATAAAGCAGCGGACGCTCAATTTCGTCCTTCTCAACGCGCTCTCTTTATACGGCCTCTCCGTCCCATTCTATATAATTGAGACCTCCGGTTTAAAGCCGCGTTTTTCCCTTGTCGTATTCGTCGCCTACCTCTGCTCCCTGGCGGTCGCCAATGCCCTTCTTGCGAACGGTCATGGCGTTCTCCCGTTCCTTACGATAATGACGCCTTTCGCGCTCACCTTCTTTGCCGTATTCAGCCCCTCGCTGCGAAGCCCAAGCGAGCGACCGATTTCTTATGTCGCTTTTTGGCGGGATATCCGTTCCCTGGGATTCGGCGTCTTTCTAATAGTGAGCCTCGCCATAAGCTTACATTACGCGGTCTTTCGCGGAGCGATAAAAGAAAACCGGCTGGCGAACAGTCTTTTTTATTCCGGCTTGACCATAGCCTATCAAATACCCTGCCTGGTTTTCGCGGCCAAAGTCATTCGCGAAAAACGTCGGCGCGGAAGGTTCGCGGCCACCGAAGCGGTCGGAAGACTCTCGGCCCGGGAACGGGAAGTGGCGGAAAAACTCTGCATGGGGCTCAAATACGAGGAGATCGCCCAACAGCTCTTCGTCAGTCTGGCGACTATAAAGAAGCATGCCTACAACATCTATCGCAAGCTCGACATATCCAACGCCCGACAACTCATAAACCTGATGAGAGAAACCGAGGGTTCCGGAACAACGATCCCCTCGGACAAGCCTCAGCCTTAAGCGGGGCGCTCAATACCCGCCGTCGCCTTTTCTGTACGGATCAACGCGAAAGTATACTTTTTCTTACTGTCCCACAGGCTATCCTCTTGATACATTCCTCCTCGACAATCGAAGGAGGTTCTCATGAACTATGTCAAATCGATGGTTTTACTGTTCGTCGTGATCGGTATTATCCCCCTCTCCGCCGAGACGCCTGTCCCCGTGGTGGACGCGAAGACCGGCTTTTCCATAGGCGGGGCGACCGTCCTGGAGAGTCAAAAATCGGGTGGTTTTCTGGAATTCGGGTTCCCCCTCCTGCGCTCCGGGGCGACGGGCGGTTTAGAGATCCGCAACTATATTAGCCTCAACGGCTGGGGGCTCGGAGCCGGCGGTGCGGCGATCGTGACGGATAAGCTGACCTTCGGCGGCTTTTTGTTCCCGCTTATCCGATCTTACGCTTTCATTGAGGGTGGACTAGGGCTTTACGGCAATTCGTCCAAGCTCATGACCGCCATGCCGCTCATATGGGATTTCAAAGGCGGCGGGGGCGTCAATTTCTATCTTACTCCCTCCTCGTCATTTTTCGCGGAGATGGGAGGAGGAGTATCCGGATATAGCGACATGGTATCCCAACCGACAGGTATGACAGGGTTCGCGGCCATGCGCATGGGTTTCAGGAATTTTTTCTGATCGCAAGAAAGAAAATGGGTCTAGGCTATTAACCGCGATCCTAGCCTGGGGAGTCTGGCGGACAAGGGTTCCCGATTCACGCCCGCCTCGCACCCAAGCTCTTCCGAAAGCCCCATGCCCCGGCGCGAAAGCTTCTCAGGCGGTCAGGAATTGGCCACGTCCGAAAGCTTAACCGTCTGGGCTTCGGTGTTCTCCCCTTCCAGTCTGCGATATTCTTCAAGTAATTCTTTTCCGCGACGAGAAATCCTATTAGGCACCTGAACCAAGACCTTGATATAGAGATCGCCCTTGCGCCCGCTGGAACTGGGCACGCCCTCCTCCCTGACGCGGAGGAGTTTGCCGTGCTGGGTGCCGGGGGGAACAGCGAGCTTGATCTTTTTCCCGTCCAGGGTATTGATGACCACCTCGCCCCCTAAGGCCGCCGTGCTCATGTCGATGCGAACCGCGCAATAGAGGTCCTGCTCGTGGCGTTCGTAGTATTCGTGGGGGCGCACGTGGATGAAGACATAGAGATCGCCCGGGGCGCCGGCGTTGGGTCCGACGTCGCCCTGGCCGGGAATGGTCACCCGCTTGCCGTCTTCCACTCCGGGGGGAATGGTCACCTTGATTTTCTGCTTTTTCTTGGTGATGCCGCTGCCTGAGCAGTCGTGGCAGGGCTTGTCGATAACCGAGCCTTCGCCGCCGCAGGTGGGACAGGGCTGGGATATGGAGAAGAAGCCCGAGCTCCTGCGCACCTGGCCCGAGCCCTTGCAGGTACCGCAAACCTTGCGGCCCGATCCGTCGACCGAGCCGGATCCGGAGCAAGTCTTGCAGGTATCGTCCTTGGTATAGGTTATTTCAACGCTTGTGCCGTAGATGGCTTTTTCGAAGGGCAGCTCTATGTCGTAACGGAGATTGGAGCCCCGGCGAGGCCTGTCGGAACGCCGATCCTGGCCGAAACCGCCGGCGTTTCCAAAAATGGATCCGAAGATCGAGGAAAAATCGCCGAAGCCCCCGAAGATATCCTCGAAATCTCTGAACACGGTGGAGTACTGCTGACCGCCGCCGGACATTCCCTCGACGCCGGCGAAGCCGAACTGGTCGTAGGCCTGACGCTTTTGGTCGTCGCCCAGCACTTCGTAAGCTTCGGTGGCTTCCTTGAACTTCTCCTCGGCGTTCTTATCGCCGGGATTCTTGTCGGGATGGTACTGAATGGCTAGCTTTCTGTACGCCCGCTTGATGTCGTCCTTGGCCGCGTCTTTCTGGAGGCCTAGGACTTCGTAATAATCTCGCTTCGCCACGTTAATCCGTCCTCGACTAGCCCCGGGCGGCCGACCAAGGTCGGCCGCCCGGGATCGAATTTATTTTTTGTCCTCGTCGTCGACGACCTTGTAATCCACGTCGTCGGCATTCTTCGTATCGGGCCCGGCGCCGGAAGCGTCTTGACCGGCCTGTCCTGCGAACCCGCCCTCGGAGCCCGGCTGGGCCCCGAAGCCGCCGGGACCGCCCTGGGCTCCTCCCGCGCCGCCCTGAGCATGCTTGTACAGCTCCTCGGAAAGCTTGTAGGAAGCCTGCTTGAGCGCCTCGGTCTTCTGCTTGATAGCCTCGAGATCGCTGCCTTCCATAGCCTTCTTGAGATCCTTGACGGCGTTTTCGATTGTATCCTTCTCGCCGCCGCCCACCTTGTCGCCCAGCTCCTTGAGGGTTTTCTCGGTCTGGTAGATGAGGGCGTCAGCCTCGTTGCGGGCCTCGATGCGCTCACGCTCGCGCTTGTCCTCCTCGGCGTGGGCCTCGGCCTCGCGCACCATCTTGTCGATATCCGACTCGTTGAGGCCGCTGGATGCTTCGATGCGGATCTTCTGCTCCTTGCCGGTACCCAGGTCCTTGGCCGACACATGCACGATACCGTTGGCATCGATATCGAAGGTTACCTCGATCTGGGGCACGCCCCGGGGTGCCGGAGGAATGCCCACCAAGTCGAAGCGCCCCAAAGTGCGGTTCTGGCCGGCCATTTCACGCTCGCCCTGGAGCACGTGGATGGAGACCGCGGTCTGTCCGTCGGCGGCGGTGGAGAATATCTGGCTCTTGCGGCAGGGGATGGTGGTGTTGCGGGTGATGAGCCTGGTGAAGACCCCGCCCAGGGTTTCGATACCCAGGGAAAGGGGGGTTACATCCAGAAGAAGCACGTCCTTGACGTCGCCGCCCAGGATTCCGCCCTGGATCGCCGCGCCGATTGCCACGGCTTCGTCGGGGTTGACTCCCTTGGAGGGTTCCTTGCCGAAGATTTCCTTGACCACCTGCTGGACCTTGGGGGTACGGGTGGAGCCGCCCACGAGGATGACTTCGTCTATCTTGTCCACCGTGAGGCCGGCGTCGGCGATGGCTTTGCGGCAGGGTTCCTTGGTGCGCTCGAAAAGATCGGCGCACATCTGCTCGAAGCGTGCCCTGGTAAGGCTCTTGGTCAGATGCTTGGGCCCGGTCTGGTCAGCGGTGATGAAGGGCAGGTTGATTTCGGCCTGCTGGACGTTGGAAAGCTCGATCTTGGCCTTTTCGGCGGCTTCGCGCACCCGCTGGAGGGCCATGCGGTCCTTGGAGAGATCTATGCCCGAATCTTTCTTGAACTCGTCCACCAGCCACTGGGTGACCCTGAGGTCGAAGTCGTCGCCGCCCAAGTGGGTGTCGCCGTTGGTGGACTTTACCTCGAAGACGCCTTCGCCCAGCTCGAGAATGGAGATATCGAAGGTGCCGCCGCCCAGGTCGTAGACGGCGATGGTGCGTTCCTTCTTCTGGTCCTTGTTAAAACCGTAGGCCAGGGATGCCGCGGTAGGCTCGTTGATGATGCGCTTGACCTCGAGCCCGGCTATCTTGCCTGCGTCCTTGGTGGCCTGGCGCTGAGCGTCGTTGAAATAGGCCGGCACGGTGATGACCGCTTCGGTGACGGGTTCGCCCAGGTAGTCCTCGGCGGTTTTCTTCATCTTCTGGAGGATGAAGGCGCTGATCTCCTGGGGGCTATACATCTTGCCGGCGATGTCCACGCGCACGTCGTTGCCGTTGTCCACCACCTTGTAGGGCACCATCTTGATTTCCGACTGGAGCTCCGCGAAGCGGCGGCCCATGAAACGCTTGATGGAGTACACTGTGTTCTCGGCGTTGGTTATCATCTGGTTCTTGGCCGGCTGGCCGACCACCCGCTCGCCCTTGGAGGTAAATCCGACGATGGAGGGGGTTGTCCTCTGCCCTTCGGAATTCGCGATGACGATGGGCTCGCCGCCCTCCATGACAGAGACGCAGGAATTGGTCGTACCGAGGTCGATACCTATGATTCTGCCCATATATAATTCTCCTTACTAAAACTTTCGCAATCAGTCTTGGCCGGCGCCCTCTTCGGGGCGCTGACCGGCCGCGGGTTTATCCCCGGGCTCGCCGCCAAAGGCGGCATCCTGGGCCACGTTCTTTTTTACTCCGTTGGGAATCTTCACCCTCACCTTGGCCGACCTGAGCACCCGTTCGTGGTGCATGTAGCCGGGGAGGTATTCCTCGGAGACCACGGCTTCATCCACATCGGCCGGCTCGGCGAAGAGCGCCTCGTGCATGGTGGGGTCGAAGGGGCTGCCCGCGGAGTCGAACCTCTTTAAAGCATACTTATTTTCCAGCATTTGCGACAACTGCCTTTGGACGAGAACCATGCCTTCCTGAAGCTGTTCAAAGCTATGAGCGCCGGAGGCAGCCTTCATGCCCCGATCGAAGTCGTCGAGTATGGGAACAAGATCAGCCAGTATCGAGGAAAGGGCGTACTTCTGTCCATCCTCCTTTTCCCTGAGCATTCGCTTGCGGAAGTTGACTTCCTCGGCCAGCTTGCGAAGGTACTTGGCATTGAGTTCCTCGATTTCCGACTTGAGGGCGGCATTCTCCTTGCGGACGGCTTCCAGCTCATCGGCGAGGTCGGGGGTGGCCGAAGAACCAGGAGTCTGCCCAGGGGAGCCGGAAAACTTGGAATCGCCCTCTGCCTGCCCATGGGGGCCGGTCTGGCCGAAGTTGCCGGCGGGCTGGCCCGGGGGGCTCTGCACGTCGGGGGGGGGCCGCTGCGCGGAGGTCCCGGCCTGGTCCTGTGCGATGGTCGGGTTTACGTTCCTATCCTTCGAGGACTCCGAATCGTGTCTATGCTTGGACATGTTCCTACCTTAGCGATGTGATGGATTGAGCGACAAACGTTCCTTGTTAACATAATAATGCTGGGCGCGAACGTCAATATTGCCATTGACTTTGCCGGATTCTACCTTACCATTGCAGATAAAGGAGTCTTTATTGCAGGCACAACGACCGGCCCTGGTGGCCGAACAACGACAGAAGCTCAACCCCAGGATGCTGCAATCGATCAAGATTCTGGCCATGCCGGTGGCGGAGCTGACCGAGGAAATCCAAAGCGAGCTGGAGGCGAATCCCGCCCTCGAGGTGCTGGACGACAGGTCCGAATTGTCGCTGGATTCCTACGCAGAGGCCAAAATCGACGACTCCGGAGAAGATTGGGGGGATGGGACGGAGGATTACTCCTATCGCCGGACAGGGTCGGACGAAGACGCGAAGCACAAGTTCCTGGAAGGGGCCATAGCCCTCCCCGAAACCCTGCAGGAGCACCTGCTTACCCAGCTGCGGATGCTCTCCCTGAGCCCGGTTATCCGAAAGATAGGGGAACGCCTCATCCAAAACCTGGACGAGGACGGATTCCACCGGACGCCGCCGGAGGAGCTTTGCCCCGCCTGCTCCCCGGAAGATCTGGAACAGGCCATGGAGATAGTGCGCGGCCTGGACCCCAACGGCACCTGCACCAAGGATTACAGGGAAAGCCTCCTGGTCCAGGCCGCGCTGGACCCCGAAGCCCCGGAGGGCGTGATCGAGATCATGACCGCCCACCTGGACAAGCTGGAGAAGGGCAAGCACGCGGAAATCAGGCGCAGTCTCAAGATAAAGGATCCTCAGATCGAGGAAATCCTCGCGTATATAAAAACCCTTTCTCCCTTTCCCGGCCGGGCGTTTTCCACGGAAAAAACCCGTTATGTTGTTCCGGACTTGGCGATTCGGGTGGAAAATGACGAATTTGTAATAGAGCTCAACGACGAAGTGATCCCCCTTTTGGGAATCAATCCTTTTTTCTCGGAGCTTTCGTCCAAAAAAAGCGGTCCCCGGGATAAGGATACGGTATCATTCGTCAAGGAGAACATCGAGCGGGCAAAGTTTTTTATCGGCTCGCTCCAGCAGAGAAGCCAGACCTTGCTGAAGGTGGCCAAGGTTATCGCCAAGTTTCAGGCCCGGTTTTTCGTGGAGGGGCCGCAGGCGATGCAGCCGCTCACCCTGAGGGACGTGGCCGACGAAGTGGGGGTGCACGAGACGACGGTTTCCAGAATCGCCAACGGCAAATATGTTCAGACCGACTGGGGCATTTTGGAACTCCGCCGTTTTTTCACCAATCCGGTATCCTCCACGGCGGCGGGCACGACGCAGCACTCCAAGGAGAGCGCAAAGGCCACGCTCAGGGAGATTCTGGAGGGGGAGGACGGGAACAAGCCCGCCTACTCCGACAGGGAGCTTGTGGATATTCTCGCCGGACGGGGCATTAAGATTGCCCGCCGTACGGTGGCGAAATATCGCGGCGAGCTGGATATGGATTCGTCCTTCAGCCGCCGAAAATATTGACGGCGCAGGCTATTCGCCCGCGTACCCGCTTAAGGAGGCGCACATGAATATCGACGTTCGTTCCGTACATTTCGACCTCAGCGAAGAGAGCAAAAAGTACTTGGCAACCAAGATTGAGAGGATCGGGTACGCGAAGGACATGATCGTCGATCTTCTGTTCGTTTTCACCAAGGATTCAAAAAACTACAAATTGGAGGTCACCACCAACTTCCGCTGGGGCCTGCAGGCCCACCTGCAGGAAAAAGCCTTCGAGATAAATCCGGGCATAGACGCGCTGATCGAAAAACTGGATCAAAAAATCGCCAAGGAAAAACAGAAGATCCAGAGCAAGAAATAGAATCCGAGGTTCCGGCTCCGCCGATTTACCAGGGCGCCCTTTCATAGTACACTGCCCGCTGTGATAGGAAACGAGCCTAAGGGTTTCACCGTACTCGATCTGCTTTCTCTGGAGCTCAAGGAGCAGAATGCCCTGGACCTGACCTGCGTGGCGGGGAGGGCCGGCCTGGGCAGGCAGATAACCGTTCCCGACCTGAACAGACCGGGTCTCGCCCTGGCGGGCTTCTACGAGTCCTTCGCCTGGAATCGGCTTCAGGTTTTCGGCCGGGGCGAATGCGCCTATCTGTCCAAACTCGACGCCGAGGGCTCCCACGGCTCGGTGGAAACCCTTTTTTCCTACGATGTCCCCTGTTGCATATTCACCAGCTCGCTCCGGCCTTCCGTCAGTTTTTCCGAGGCCGCCGAAAAAGCCGGCTGCCCGGTGTTGGTGACGAGTCTCAATTCCAACGAATTCTCCGGCAGGGTGCTGCGCATTCTCTCGGATATTTTCGCTCCGAAAACCACCATTCATGGCGTGTTGGTCGAGGTTTTCGGCATCGGAATCCTCTTGGTCGGCGATTCGGGGGTGGGCAAGAGCGAGACCGCCCTGGAGCTGATCGAACGGGGTCACCGCCTGGTGGCGGACGATGTGGTGGAGATCCGCTGCGTCAATGGTTCGATTTTGATGGGCCAGGGCGCCAATAAGGTTATCGGTCACCACATGGAAATCCGCGGCCTGGGCATCATCAATATCACCCATTTGTACGGAGTGGGCGCGATACGGGATAAAAAGCAGATTCAGCTGGTTTGCCAGCTGGAGGACTGGGACCCCGACAAGGTCTACGACAGGATCGGCATGGACGAACTCACCACGGATATTCTGGGAGTGAAGGTTCCCATGCTGGAGATTCCGGTAAAACCGGGACGCAATATACCCATCATCATCGAAACCGCCTCCATGAACGAGAGGCTTAAAAAAATGGGGTATCATTCCGCGAAGGAATTCAACCAGAACATCATGCGCTGGCTTGAGAGCGAGAATGCCCGCACCCTTTATTTTTCCAGGGATGATTACTGATTCTTTGCGGAGTGGACAATGGTAGAACTTGAGACAACTATTCGGAACAGGGCGGGCATACACGCCAGGCCTTCGGCCATGATCGCCCAGACGGCGATCAAATTCTCCTCGAGGATTTTCCTGGAAAAAAACGGCAACAAGATCAACGCCAAGTCCATCATGGGCATCATCACCCTGGCGGCGAGCTTCGGCTCGAAAATACGGATAACCGCCGACGGTTCCGACGAAGTCGCGGCGGCCGAGGCGATAAAAGCCCTTTTCGAGAGCGGATTCAACGAGGAACTGGGCTGAAAAGCGCCGATGGCTCGAAGAGCCTTTCGGCCATACTTACCCCTGTGGCTTTATCCGTTAGTTACTGCATCGAAGATTGTTGAAGAGGGACATAGGGAAAAGCCAGAATGCAGAAGTTCCAGAACGAATGGAAGAGGATCGTCACCGCGAGGTTTCCGGTTTTTCTAATCACGAAATACAAATAGAGAGAAAAGAAAAACGGAAACAAATTCAGACTCGGACCATGCAAAAGCAAAAAAAATATCGAAAAAAGCAGATAGTCGCCGGGCATGCAGTCTTCATTGCAGGCAAGTCCCGGAAGCATGAAACGAAAGCAGAATTCTTCAATAAATGGCGCCACCAGAACAGTTTTCCAGATCATCGTGAACGATGGTGGAGAATACCGGCTTCCAGCGAGCCGGATTTCTATTACGGCGGCAACAGCCACAGGGATGAAAAAAAGCACAGCCCGGGCGATTACCTTTATGTTGAACTGGAATACGGAGCGAATCTGATGCCTGAAGGATACAATACCCGCAGTTAATGATCGAACCTGTCTATATGCGAAAAAAAAGCAGATAGGGACAAGAATGGCTCCCACTGCTTCCAAACAGCCCAGATCCTTTGCGCTAAAAATCGCGGATGGTATAAAAACAAGAGCATTGGACAAAAGTAATATTAAAGAAATAGTATTCAATATCGAAGCACAATAGCGAACCCAT
>LVBN01000082.1 GCA_001603165.1 Spirochaetales bacterium Spiro_12 | reverse complement strand
GAACCCACCAGTTCCTGGATCACCACCGCCATGCGTTCCTCTTCCAGGTTATAACCGGTCATTTCAAAGTACGAGCGCGCCTCGGAGGAGAAAAGGCTGGCGAAGATCAGTCTTACCGCATCGCAGAGCTGGTTGAGCCGCACTTCGGGGTCGGGGTGATTGTTGGGGATTATATAGGTGTCGTAAATGCCGGAAAATGGCACCATGAGCATATCCTCGAAGAGGCCTGAGGAACGCACCGCCAGGGGCTTTGTCGTAGCCGCCAGAAAATGTTTCAGCTTGGCCACCAACGGCCGGGAAAGCGGTATGGAAACGAAAGTGCGCCTCAGCTCCCCGGTCTGGGGCCCGTAGAAAGAGGAAGTCCAGAGATTGTTGGTCTCCAGGAACACCTCGAACTCGTCTATGCCGATGAAGGCCGTGCGGGGGATTTTGATATCTATGCCCTTGATATAGCGGGAGAATTCAAGATTTTCCAGCAGGGAACGTATGAATATGATTCCCCTGCCCTTGCCGCCCACCGATCCGTCCACAAGCCTGCTGACGTAGTTTTCCTCCCTCATCATGGATTCGTCGAAGTTGGGAAGAATGCCCCGGGATTTTTCCTTGCGCACGTTGTCCAGGATCTTCACGATAAAGTCGCGCATCGCCTGAAGGCCGGGGAAATCGCTGATTCTATAAGGACGCAGCACCTTGGCCATGAGAATTTCACCGCGGGCCATGAGCCAGGCGGAAAAATGGTTGCGCTCGGCGTGGTAGGCCAGGCTTTCGGGAGGAAGCACGTGGAGGATATCGATAAACTCCTTCATGTTGCGCGCCCTGTTCAGCTCCGTTCCGTCGGGGAGGCAAAAGCGGAAAGCGCCGAAGCCGAGATTCTCCTGCAGGAAGGTGGCAAGCTCCATCTCCAGGGATTCGGAGTTCTTGTCGGCGAAGGAAGCGCCCATCGCATAGGCCTTCTGCCTTATCGCCTGCTCGCTGGACTGTACGAGGATCGAAAGATCGGGAATTCTCGCCTTCGCCATGGCAAGAAAATCGAAGCCGGCTTCTTCGTCGTAAACCCCGCGGCGGGGAAAACGCAAGTCCGTGATGACCGCGAGCAGATTCCCCTCGTAGGTATCGAACAGCTCCTGGGCTTCCTCGTAGCTCGAAGCCAGGAGAATTTTCGGCCTGGCCCGGATGGAGAGCAGTTTGTATGTTTCGGTGACCTTTTCCTCTTCGATCAAGGTTTGGGTCTGCTTGAGAACGACCTTGTACAGGACCGGAAGAAAACGGGAATAGAAGCGCACCGAGTCTTCTATGAGAAGGATCACCCGCACCCTTCCGGCCAGGGTATCGGCCTGCACGTTTCTCAGGTCTTCCACATACTTGATCATTCCCACAAAGAGCTTGGAATACCCATTCCACACGAAAACCCTGTCGATCGCCGCGAGGTCCGGCGAGTCCATGTCCAGCTTTTCAAGGCTGGAATTGTTCGTCGCCATGAGAAGAATGGGTATATCGGGCCATATCTGCTTCATCGCCTTGGCCAAACGCAGAGGAAGATCGAAATCGATGCCCGCCATGAGAATCACCAGATCGAAGCTTCCGCCCCGGAAGAGGTCCATGGCCGATTCCTCGGTATAGGCGCAGGTTACCCTGGGAATTGTATTGAGATTGAGCTTGAAGTATTCGCCGTAGATTTGCTCGGTCAATATGCCGTCGGACTCCACCACGAAGGAATCGTAGAGGCTTCCCACCAGCAGGACCTCCCTCACCCGAAAGCGCATGAGATCGTGGTAGATGTTTCGTTCCCTCCGCTGTCTGTCGTAGGCGTTGACAAGTTCGTTGAAATACATGCGGTCATGATAAACCAGAGGAATCGTAAACGGAAGCTGAAGCATGGAGCTCCGGAAATATATACCTGCGACAAACGCGGGGCTTTCCTTGACCTGTGCTTGAGTACGTTATATTATCGGCCCTACTATTGGCAGGAAAATGACAAGTCGACCGTCAAGGCCGGCCAGTCGTTGGAGAGAGAAATCAATGAAAAACTTGAAGCTCGCGGCGGGGAGAGCGGATTTCAGCCGCAGCGTCATCGATGTAAGTGGCGTGAAAATCGGCGGCGAATTTGTGGTGATAGCCGGCCCCTGCTCGGTGGAATCGGAGGAGCAGACGGTCAGGACCGCGATCGCGGTGAAAAAGGCGGGAGCCAAGATGCTTCGGGGCGGGGCCTTCAAGCCCCGGACCTCCCCCTACGCTTTTCAAGGCCTGGGACTCAAGGGACTCAAAATCCTGGACAAGGCAAGAAAAGAGACGGGGCTTCCTATCGTCACCGAGGTGGTCGATACCAGGGATGTCTCCTGGGTGGGCGAATACGCCGATGTTCTTCAGATCGGCGCCAGGAATATGCAGAATTTCTCCCTCCTCCGGGAGGTGGGCAAGTCGGGGAAACCGATTCTGCTCAAGCGCGGCATGTATTCCACCCTGGAGGAATGGCTGAACTGCGCCGAATACATCCTCGCCGAAGGAAATCCCAATGTTCTGCTCTGCGAACGCGGCATCCGCACCTTCGAAACCTATACCCGGAACACCCTCGATCTCTCCATGATTCCCGCGGTGCGCAAGGAAAGCCACCTGCCCATTTTCATCGATCCGAGCCACGGCACGGGTATTTTGAGCATGATAGAACCCATGAGCCTGGCTGCCCTGGTGGCCGGTGTCGACGGGCTCGAAATCGAGGTGCACATCGATCCATCCTGCGCCTTGAGCGACAAGGACCAGCAACTCTCCCCGGCCCAATTCGAGCGTCTTATGAAAAAACTAGAGGCGACCCGTCTCTTCATGCTTGAGCTGGACGACAAGATCGACTCGGGGGAGATGGCGCCGACAGAGGCGAAGGATCGCGGGGCCGGCGGACGACAAGGCAGCTTTCCCGAGGACGCCGGCCGGGGCGGCCGGAAAGACAGGATGGTCGACGATTCCTCCGGCGGCGCCGCGCCGGATCGCTCCGAAATCGGGCATTTCAAGGATTCGGTGGATTGATGGAGCCTCTCATTCGGGCAAAAGACGATATCAGCCCGCTTTTCTGCGGCCTGGGCGATGTCGCGAGACGGATGGACGCGGCGAAGACCTTGCTGGTGAGCGACGAAAGAATCTATAGCCTCTACGGCCGCCATTTCCCCGCCCTTCCTTGCGTACTGATACCAGAAGGCGAAATCGCTAAAAACATCGAGGCGCTCCCCAGCCTTCTGGACGGATTCCTCCGACACAGGGTGGACCGCTCGTGGAGTGTTCTCGCCCTGGGCGGCGGCTCGATCAGCGATACCACCGGCTTCGCGGCCCATATATGGATGCGGGGCATAGGGTTTTTCGCGGTTCCCACGACCCTTTTAGCCATGTGCGACGCTGCCCTGGGGGGAAAAAACGGTCTCGATTACCGCGGATACAAAAATGTCATAGGCTCGTTTCACTTTCCCCGAAGGCTTTTCTGCGACGTGGAAACGCTGCGGAGCCTGGAACCGGAGCAATTCGCCTCGGGTATGGCCGAGGCGATAAAACACGGGATACTGGAGGGGGAGGATCACTTCGCGTATTTGGAAGACTCCGCGCGAAGGTACGGCGGCGAAGGAGGCTTGAATTTCCAGGGCTGCCCCGCCGAGACCCTCGAAGGGATAGTCCGTCTTTCTCAGCGGCTCAAGCTGAAAATCGTCGCCCGGGATCCGAAAGAATCGGGCGCGCGCAGACTGCTCAATCTGGGGCACAGCTTCGGACACGCCCTGGAATCCGCCAGCGGCATGCCCCACGGCTTTGCCGTGTCGCTGGGCATTGCTCTCGCCTGCTCCTACGCCCGCGCCAAGGGGAGGATGAAGGAAGGGGATATGCGGAGGATCCTGAACCTTCTCGCTCGCTACGGACTTCCGGTCAATATCGGGGAAGTCGATGCGGATGGATCTTTGCGGAAAAAGGCGGCCGATCTTTTTTTCATGGACAAAAAAAGAGAGGGCGAATTCGTGCATTTCATTCTGCCCGAAGGAATCGGGGCGGTGAAGATCGAAAAAATTCCGGCGGAGGAACTGCTTTCCTTCCTGCTGGGGGATAGGCTATGAACAGTTTCGGAAGACTCTTCAGGGTGGAGCTTTTTGGCGAATCCCATGGCCCGGCGGTGGGGGCCATAATCGATGGCTGCCCTCCGGGCCTGCCGCTTTCGGTCGAGGACTTCGAAACGGATATGGCAAGGCGAAGGGCGGGAGCCGCCGGCACGACGCCTCGTAAGGAAACGGATCTGGTAAGCATCCACTCAGGGGTGCACGCAGGCTACAGCACCGGCTCCCCGATCGCCTTAAGCATTCCCAACAGGGACACCCGTTCCGTCGACTATGATCAATTCCGCGCCGTACCCCGACCGGGTCATGCCGATTTTACCAGCATGGAAAAATACTCGGGCTATTCCGATCCCAGAGGCTCCGGGCATTTTTCCGGACGGATCACCGCGGGCTTGGTTGCCGCCGGAGTGATAGCGAAGAAAATACTTCCGTTCGCCGAATTCGGCACCTTAGTGCGCCCCGGCCGCGAGGGCAGATCCCTGGACGAGTTGGTGGCCGAGGCGGTTGCCCGGGACGATTCGGTAGGGGCGATCGTGGAGATTAGGGTGCGGGGGCTGCCGGTAGGACTCGGGGAACCCTTCTTCGACGCCTGCGAAAGCGTCCTCGCCCATTTGCTGTTCGCCGTGCCTGCGGTACGGGCCCTCGAATTCGGGGACGGTTTCGCCGCGGCGGGCATGTTCGGCTCGGAACACAACGACCCGATCGTGGACGCTTCGGGCAGGACGGACAAGAACGGCGCGGGGGGAATCAATGGGGGCATCAGCAACGGCAACGAGCTTTTGCTGCGCGTAGCCGTCAAGCCGGCGTCCTCCATCGCCCGGGCCCAGTACAGCTATGATTTTAATAAAGAAACAATGACCGAACTTATCATCGAAGGCCGCCATGACGCCTGCATCGCCCTGAGAAGCGCCGTGGTACTGGAAGCGGCGACGGCCATAGGCCTGGCCGATCTCTATCTCATCGATCGCGGCCTATATACGCGCGGTAACAAAAATCCATGGAGGCAAGCATGACCCTCGAGGACCTGAGGTTGGATATCGACAAGATCGATATGAAAATCACTTCCCTGCTCAACCAGCGCATCGAAAAAGCCCTGCTCACCAAGAAGCTCAAGAAAACCATCGAGGATACGAGCCGCGAAACGCTGGTGCTCGACAAGATCAGGCATTCCAGCCATTGCCTTCTGGAGCCCGATTTCGCCGAAGGGCTCTACAAGACTATTATCAGCGAGACAAAAAGGATCCAGGCGACCGACCAGAGGACCATCGGGTTCCAGGGAGAGCATGGGGCCTACAGCGAGGTGGCGGCCCGCGCCCTCTACCCCAGCGGCGCCATGATTCCCTGCAGGGAGTTCACCGATGTGTTCGACATGATCGAAGAGGGCTTGATAGACTGCGGCATCGTTCCCGTGGAGAACACCCTGGGC
Source organism: Spirochaetales bacterium Spiro_12 (assembly GCA_001603165.1). GTDB lineage: Bacteria > Spirochaetota > Spirochaetia > Treponematales > Rectinemataceae > UBA2256. Next base: position 29,948 of record LVBN01000082.1, on the reverse strand, counting down.
GGCCTGGTGGGTCCTGTCAACTCGATTCTCATCTATACCCATCTCAAGATCATCGCCGCCATCGACATGCCCGTAAGACACTGCCTGCTCTGTGTCCCCGGCGCCGATCACCGCGAGCTCAGGCAGGTCCGATCGCATACCCAGGCCCTCTCGCAATGCAGGAATTTCATCGCCCGCAATCGCCTCGAGCCCCAGCAACACTACGATACCGCAGGTTCGGCCAGGGATCTCGCCGAACTCAGGCCGAAGGGAGTCGCCGCCATAGCCAGCAAGCTCTGCGCCGACCTGTACGGCCTGGAGATTATCAAGGAAGACATCCAGGATTCCCTGCACAACAGGACCCGCTTTTTCGTCCTTTCCATGGATGAGGACGATCAGGATGGCGACCGCTGCTCGGCGGTTTTCACCGCCGGTGACAAAGCCGGCTCCCTCTTCGCCGTGCTCAGCGTCTTCGCCAAGGCGTCGATCAACCTGACCAGGATCGAATCGGTGCCCGACAAGCCGGGCACCTACGCGATATTCATCGATTTCGAAGGCTCGATCAAAGATCCCAGGGTGGAAGCCGCGGTCAAGGCAGTCTCCGCCATGGCCGAGGATTTCAGAATACTCGGCTGCTACAGAGAAACGAGGATACAGTAATGAGAATATTCATACTCGGCACGGGCAAAATGGGCGCCTGGCTCACCGAAGAGCTTTGCTGGAACCATGAGGTGTGGGTGCACGACGCCGATCCGCTCAAGATGAAGTACTTCATGAAGGTGCACCGGATTCTCGACCTGGCCGAACTGGACCAGGTCAAACCCGAGCTCTTCATCAATTCGGTAGCCCTGGGCAATACGACCAAGGCTTTCGACACGGTCCTCCCCCACATTCCCGAATCCTGTATTCTGGCTGACATAGCCTCGGTCAAAAACGGGCTCCAGGACTATTACGGGACGCTGGGCAGACCCTTTGTCTCCAGCCACCCCATGTTCGGGCCCACCCTGGCGAATATCAGGGACCTGAAGGACGAGAGCGCGATCATCATCTCCGAATCCTGCGAAGCGGGAAAAGCTTTTTTCAGAGAGCTCTACAGCAGGCTTTCCATAAAAATCTTCGAATACAGTTTCGAGGAGCACGATAAAACCGTCGCCTACTCCCTGGCCACCCCCTTCGCCTCCAGCATGGTCTTCGCCGCCTGCATGCGAAAACAAGAAGCCCCAGGGACCAACTTCAAGCGGCACATGGCCTCCGCCAAGGGTCTGCTCGCCGAAGACGACAGGCTGCTTACCGAAATAATGTTCAACCAGCACACAATCCGGCAGCTGGAACTCATCAACTCGAAATTGAGTTATCTCACCCACATAATACGTCAACGGGATTACGAAGAGATGAAAAAATTCCTGGATACCCTGCGGAAGAATATCGCCGATTAACGCCGGGGTAGCTTGGTTTTAGCGGCTACTCCGACAACAGGAGAAAGAATATCGCCGCTCAGGGGCGGCTTAGCTCTCTCCTCACGCTCCGCGCATGGGCCGCGTCTTGATCAGGCTTTCAGGGAATCGAAATCCTCGAAAAACCGAGGCCAGGATTTGGCGACGCACTCCGCCCCCTCGATGACCACCGGGCTTTCGGCGGCCAGAGCCGCCACCGCGGCGGCCATGGCGATGCGGTGATCCCCCCAGGCCTCCACGCGACCGCCGGAAGGTCTGGCGCCGTGGATATGCATTCTGTCCCCGCGAATTTCAGACCCGATTCCGAGATGCTTCAGCATAGCCATGAGGCTGGCAGCCCTGTCGCTCTCCTTGCCCCCCAGCCGACCTACACCCTTGAGTTCGGTCTCGCCCGGGCAGGCCGAGGCGAGCGCGACGAGGGGCGGGAAAAGATCGGGGCAGTCGGTGGCGTCGAAGCTAAAAGGCTTGAGCGAAGCCCTTCCCACCTTGAGCGCATCGTGCCGAAATTCGAAGGGAGTACCCGCCGCCGCCGCCGCGTCCAGCACCGCCCTGTCGGGCTGCTGCGAGTCCTTGTCGAGACCTCGAATCAGCACTCCCTCATCGCAAGCCGCCAGCGCCGCGGCGACCACGAGAAAGGCGGCCGAACTCCAGTCTCCCTCCACCTCGAACTCCGTGGCTTTATAGCTTTGCTTCCCGGGCAGGGTAAAACGACCGTAGTCCTCGTCCCGCCGGATCGTCACGCCGAAGGCCCGGGCGGAGGAAATAGTGAGGTCCAGGTATCCGCGGCTCACCGTTCCGTGGACCAATATCTCGGAATCCTCCCCGGCCAGGGGAAGGGCGAGCAAAAGGCCGGTCAGGAATTGGGAACTGCCCCCCGCGTTCATCGCCAGAAATCCGCCCCGCAGGGGGCCGCGGATCGAAATAGGAGCCTTGCCCTCCCTGGTGCCGCAGCTCCCCCCAAGGCTTCTCAGAGGTTCCTCCATCATGGCCATCGGCCTCGCGGAGAGGGAGCCTGAGGCTAACAGCCGCGTGCTTCTGGGCAGAAGGGCGGCGATAGGGCTGAACATGCGCATGCAGAGCCCCGATTCGCCGCAATCCAGGTCCATAGGGGCCTCGCCCCTGTCTTCCAGCGGCTGGGCGGCGAGTTCCCTGAACAAGGGAGACCCTGTTATGGAAATCCAGGAGCCCTCCCTCTCCACGACGGCGCCTAAGGCCCGGGCCACCTTAAGCGCGGAACTGGCGTCGGCGCAGAGGGAATTCGCCCGCAGCCGGCTACGACCAGCGGCCAATACCGCGCAGGCTATCGCCCGCTGGGTAAGGCTTTTGGAGGGCGGCGCTTCTATGCTGCCCGCGAGGGTCGCTTTCTCTCGAATTACGGTCATAGGCTGCGAGGTCTCCTTCCTCGTATAGCAGTTTATACCACGGATACAAGACCGCGGCCAGCATAAGGTAAGGGCTGCGGGAAAAGGGCCGCATTGAAGGAAAAAGGGGGCTTATTGAAAAAGGGCGGGCCGCGCGATGCGCGGCCCGCCCGAACTCCTAACCAGTCCCCTTTCTGTTCCGCCTTCTTACACCAGCCCCTGGGCCAGCATGGCGTCGGCGACCTTCTTGAACCCGGCGATGTTGGCGCCCACGACATAATTGCCCTCGAAACCGTACATCGATGCGGTTTCCACGCAGGCTTTGTGGATATTGCGCATTATCGCGTGAAGTTTTTCGTCCACTTCCTCGGCCGTCCAGGACAAGCGCATCGAATTCTGGCTCATTTCGAGACCGCTGGTCGCCACGCCACCGGCGTTGGCGGCCTTTCCCGGCGCGAAAGGAATGCCCTTTTCGATAAAGAGCTTCCAGGCCTCGGGGGTGCATCCCATGTTGCTCACCTCGACGACGGTGGAAACGCCATTGGCGATGAGCGTCCTCGCATCCTCACCGTTGAGCTCGTTCTGTATGGCGCAGGGCATCGCGATATCGACCTTCTGCACCCAGGGTTTTTTCCCGGCGAAAAACTGAGCCTTGGGGAATTTGCGCACATAGGTTTCGACCTTGTTCCGGTCGATCACCAGCATTTCCTTGAGATAGTCCCACTTCTCCTCCGTGCCGATGCCCTCGGGATCGTAGACATAGCCGTCAGGGCCGGAAATAGTCACCACCTTGGCGCCCAGCTGGCTGCCCTTGATGCAGGCGCCCCAGGCCACGTTGCCAAAGCCCGAGACGGCGATCGCTTTGCCCTCCAGGCTCTTCTTTTGCTCCTTCATCATCTCGTTGGCGAAATAGATGGCGCCATACCCGGTGGCCTCGGGTCTGATCAACGAACCACCAAAGCTAAGCCCCTTACCGGTGAATACCCCGGTGAACTCGTTCGCCAGGCGCTTGTACTGACCGAACATATACCCGACTTCCCTGCCGCCCACGCCGATATCCCCGGCGGGAACATCCACGTCGGCGCCCACATGGCGATAGAGTTCGCACATGAAGCTCTGGCAGAATCGCATAATCTCGTTGTCGCTCTTGCCGTTGGGATCGAAGTCCGAACCGCCCTTGCCGCCGCCCATGGGGAGTCCGGTCAAACTGTTCTTGAAGGTCTGCTCAAAACCGAGAAATTTCAGGGTCGAAAGCGTGACCTTGGGATGGAAGCGGACACCGCCTTTATAGGGACCGATAGCTGAATTGAATTGAATCCTGTACCCACGATTTACATGGTATTCACCCTTGTCGTCCACCCAAGGCACCCTGAAAATAATGCTGCGCTCGGGCTCGACGATTCTCTCCAGTATCTTTTGAGCCTTGTATTTAGGCTCCGCTTCGATTACCGGAGCGATGGACTCGAGCACTTCCTCGGCGGCCTGCAAAAACTCGCTCTCCCAGGGATAGCGAGCCTTGAGATCGTCGAGCACTTGCTTGATGTAGGAATTCATTCAACCCTCCTTGAAGGTTATTAGAGAGGTAGTACGCTTATGCGTTTGCTGTATCGACTTTTGTTATTCTATACCGACTTATCGAAACGGGCAAGCATTATTATATATTGAAACATCGTTTCAAATATAGAAATAATCGGTACTTGTATAAGATACCGAGCAAGAATCTCGATTCTCAGTCCGCTTCCTCGATGGGGTATTCCTGTTTTCTCTCGATTTCGACGCTGAGAATCCTGTGAGCCTCCATTTCCTTGACCGTGAATATCGCCTGCTCGGTATCGATGCTTTCATTTTTCTCGGGGATTCGTCCGAAAAGGTCGAAAACGAAACCGGCGAGACTATCGAACTCTTCGACCGGGAGATGGAGGTTGAGCTTTTCCACCACTTCGTCCAGATGCACCCTCGCGTCGCAGCGCCAAGACCGTGGACCGGTCTGGACTATATCCTCGGTTTCGTCGTCGTATTCGTCCTGAATTTCTCCGACGATTTCCTCGATGATATCCTCCATGCACACAATGCCCGAAGTCGCTCCGTACTCGTCCAGCACCACGGCGATATGAACTCTCCGGCGCTTGAATTCCCGCAAAAGACTATCGATTTTTTTAGTCTCGGGAACGAAAAACGGTTTTCGGGCGAGCTTGGCGATAGGGGAGGATTGGCCGCTGACCAGGGAAGCCAGAACATCCTTGGCGTAGAGAACCCCCACCACATCGTCGATGGATTCGCGATACACGGGAATCCGGGAATGGCCCGACTCGATGAGGATTCTGAACGCCTCCTTTCTGGGGGCATCCTCGGGAATAAAGACCGTGTCGGTCCTGGGCACCATCACTTCCTTGACGGTGGTCTCCGAGAGATGTTCGATGCCTTCTATCATTTCCTCGCGTTCGAGTACCGCAGGCTCCTCCGACTGGTTGCGTTCAGCCTTAGGTTTTCCGAATAACCCTAAAAAAGGACTCACAATATATGTTCTCCCTGCAGCGCGGTCAGGATGCTCTCCTGTTCCACCAGCATAGGCTGGGTGTCGTCGTTGTTTTCGTGATCCCTGCCGCTTAGGTGGAGTATTCCATGCACGAAGAGCCGTTTCAATTCCTCGTCGGCTTCGACCCCGAATTCCGCCGCGTTCCGTTCCATCGCGGGAACCGATATGACGATATCTCCGGCAATGTAGCGTTTCCGCCCCTCCGCTTCCAGGGTCGCCCCCATGGAGAAGGACAGGACATCGGTCGCCTCGTCCTTACCCCGATATTCGCTGTTGAGTCTTTGGATGAATTCATCGCCGCAGAGCAGGACAGAGAGGGACCAGTCCCGCAGCCCAAGCCGCTCCATGGTCTTTAGGGCGAAGGCTTCGGCGGAGGGCCGCCAGGGCGGTTCCCCGATGTCCCTGCATTCGATGCTCACCTCGTTCACAGATCTTTCTCCTTCTGATTGGGATACTCGATCCTGGAATGGAACTGGCCGGCCATGATGCGCACGAAGGAATGCCGGATGACATCAAGGTCTTTCAGGGTCAATTCGCAATTGTCCAACTGGCCGTTTTGCACCTTGTGCATGATCATCTCCCGCACGTGGACGTCCAGCCTAGGGACCGTCGGGTTCTTGATCGTTCTGCTCGAAGCTTCAATGGAATCGGCCAACATGACGATACCCGCTTCCTTGCCCACAGGGGGCGAACCGGGATAGGAGAAATCCTCGGGCCGTATGGTTTCGTCCTCTTTTTTTGCCTTGTCGTAGAACCAGGCGATGACCGAGTTGCCATGGTGTTGTGCGACGATATCCACCACTTCCTTGGGCAGTTTGAGTTCCCTGGCTTTTTCGGTGCCCAGTTTGACATGGCTGCGTATTACCGTGGCCGACAGCCTGGGATTGATATCGTCGTGTTTATTGGAGCCCCGCTGGTTTTCCACGAAATATTCGGGTTGCTCTATCTTTCCCAGATCGTGATAGTAAGCCCCGACCCGGGCGAGCAGGGGATTCGCGCCTATATCTTCGGCCGCAGCCTCCGCCAGGTGGGCGACGTTCATGGAATGGGCGTAGGTGCCCGGCGCCTGGGTGAGGAGTTCCTTGAGCGCCGGCGCGTTGACGTCCGAAAGCTCCAGGAGCCTGAAGCGGGTGGCCAGATTGAGGGACTGCTCCAGGACAGGGAGAATGGCCAGTATCAATGCGCCGCTTATAAAACCGTTCATGGCCATATAGCCCGAGATTCCCGCCAGTTGCTGGAAACGCAGTCCTTGCTGAAGAAGAAGGATAACGCTCACGCCGAACTGGATAGCCGCCTGCAGCACGCAGGCCAGCACGAGATCCAGCCTGGTCTTGGCGGTCGAAATCGTCATAGCCGCGAAAAAGCCCGCCAGGATGACGAAAACCATCCAGTAGGCGTTGAGGTTGGAGGCCGACGCGCTGAGCATCGTCAAAACGACAGTATAAGAAAACGCGAAGCGTTGTCCGAAAATGGCGGCCCCGATACCCGAAAAAAGCGCTATGGGCAGGAAATAGGCGCCTTCCAGCGAAATCTGATGTTGTCCGGCCCTGCTGGCCAAAAGGACTATCGCGTAAAACGCCAGCGCCGAATAGAGTCCCATGAGGAGACTAGGCATCTTGAAGGGCGCAGCCCCCTCATGCTGACGAAGCAGAAAATAACCCAAGCTGGCCGCCGCCAGCAAAAGCCCGAGACTACGCAGCGAAAGCCCGAAATCGGAGCGTGAAACGGCCGAACGCACCGCCACCAGTTTAGCGTAGCTTTCTTCGGTTACCATTTCGCCCTTTCTGATAAGAAGCTCACTTCTTCCAACAGCCTTATAGACCGGCTCGACCTTCGCCCCTACCCTTTTTATGCGGCTCAGCGAGCTTGCCTCGTCGAAAAAGGCATTTTCCACGGTAAAACCAAGAACGATACTCTCCACCAGCGAGGAAATGGGGCGCGCGAGATGGCGCCGTTCGGCTTCCGCCCGAATGACATCGGGCAGATCGGCTTCGGTGACCATCGAAGCCATGGATCGCTGTTCGAGTTCGGCTTTATTGTTTATCAAACGCTTTAACTCGAAATAATCCTGATTGTAGCGCAAGAGACCTTCGGTGGGCAGCGAGAAAACTCCGCCATCCAAGACCGCCGCCAAAACATCGGCGGCATAGACGAGGATCTGGGATTTGAGGGAGGATTTGGCCAGGTCGGCGAGCACCTGGGGGGGGAGCTTGCCGGGGAATTTGCTCTGAAGCATGAGCAACACGGTCTCCTGGGCGATATCCTGGGTGCTTAGGGAGCGGAAATTTTCGGTGAAGTCCTTGAAATAATCCAGGGCTCGCCTGGTAATACCCGAATCGAACTGAAAGACAGGAAGCACAAGGCGCTCCTCGGCATCCCTCCTCAAGGCGGTGGCCTCTTCGTCGACATAGACCACCTCTCTGCCGGCCACAATGTCCCGGTCGGCGACCTCGCCGGGCTTGATCCCCGAATAGTCTCTCCTGATCGCCACGGAGCCGGGTCCGAAAAACATGAGTAGTAGCGCGGCCGCAACGATGCAGACAGCCAGGTGGATCGCGAAGACTCGGTTGCGCTTAAGGCTGGCGACAATCGATCGCCAGACCCTGCTCATCTTCGTTTCATTCGTTCTCATAAGCCTCGATTATCTTCCTCACCAACCTGCTGCGCACCACGTCCCGGGAATCCAGGTGGCTGATAAAGATGCCTTCGATGCTCGAAAGAATTTGCAGCGCGTGCACAAGCCCTGATTCGGCCTTTCTAGGCAGGTCGATCTGGGTGATGTCCCCGGTGACGATGGCTTTGGTATTCTCGCCCAGCCTCGTGAGGAACATTTTCATTTGTTCCTTTGTCGTATTCTGCGCTTCATCCAATATGACCACGCAATTATTGAGGCTTCTGCCCCTCATATAGGCCAGCGGAGCAACCTCGATGGATCGTGTCTCCTCAAGTCTGCGGATGGACTCGTAGGGTATGAGCATTTCCATGGCGTCGTAGAGGGGGCGCAGATACGGATTGATCTTCTGGACCAGATCGCCGGGAAGGTATCCCAGGCTTTCCCCCGCTTCCACGATCGGCCTGGTCAGGATGAGTTTTCTCTTAGCTTTGCCCAACAGATCCTTGAGGGCCCAAGCCATGGCGAGATAGGTTTTCCCGGTTCCGGCCGGCCCGACCGCGAATGAAAGATCGTGCGTGGCCATGCCCTTCAGGTAAAGCCCCTGTCCTTTGCTTCTGGGATAAATCGTCTGATTGCTCCCGGGAATCTGCACGCAGGCATCGAAAAAGTCGTCGCAGGAAGCCTTCTGGTCCCCCGCGCCCGCCTCTGGGCTGCCCAGGGGCGTGAGTTCGGCATGCAGCGCTATGATGAGATCGGGTGTCGCAGGAAGTCCCCCTTTGATCGACTCCGTAAGGGTTTCGATAAGCTGAGAAAAAAGCGTCCTGGTCTGCTCGTCGCCGCTCTCGATCATAAGTTCGTTCCCGCGGCTCAAAACCCTTGAGCCCAGAAGGTCGGCGATAATGGAAAGATTGTAATCGTTAGGTCCGCACAACTCGGCCAGCAGCTCCGTATCTTCCAAGACAATACTTTCTGCGTCCAAATGCTCTCCTTGAGCCCAAAGCCCTGCGTCACGCGGTCTTTGGCTGGAGCCGGACGCCGACGCGAAACGTCGGCGTCCGGCTCCTGTTTACAAGTATACCCCTACAACGAGGGCTTTGTATATTATCCGCCCATCAGCGCTGAAACACCCCCTCATCGTAGGCGATGGAACTCTTAAGCTCGGGGATATCCTTCCAGGTGACGAGGAAGCTGAAGGAAAACTCGAGCTGATAATATGGCCGTCCGCTATCCGGCGTGAAAAGCACGGGGCTCATGGCCAGGCTCGCCTCCACATTCCAGTCGTGGAGGTCCTGGGACAGACTTAAGGATAGATTCTGAAGCTTGAAGAGCGTTCTCTTGAGCGCCTGGGTATCCCAGATGGAAAAGGCGTCCAGGACATCCGTAAACGGATCCCTGGCATAGTCCTTTGGATCGAAATCCGCGGAGGCGGGAAAAAAGCCCGGCCAGTACCGCCAGGGCGACTTATTCACCGAACGGGCGGAGAACTTGAGGCTGCTGCCCTTCTTTCCGGTCAAGGATACCGTAAGGTCGGCGACAATGTTGGATTCGGTAAACCGAACAAGATTTTGAGTATAGGAAAGACTAGGTTTCAGGTCGAAGGCGAGGCCTCCTTCCGAACCGGCGTCGGCGGGAAGCCTCGCCGCCTCTGTGGTTGGAAAGCCGGCGCTCGTCTTTGCCGCCGTGGCGGTCATGCTGTCAGCCAGTTCGCCGGCCTCCTTGTTTTTCAAACCACCCATCTCGATATGGGGATTAAAATTGAGGGAAAACTCATACGGTCTGAACCCCTCGGTCCCGTCCAAATTCCACGCCCCGCCGTCGAGGTAGTAGCCCTTAGCTTTTTTAGCCGTGAACGAAGCCTTTGCCCAAAGATATTCGAGGGAGCTGACGCTGGAGAGGGGCTCGGAACTCTCGAAGTCCCAGGCGAAGCTCGACTGCAATTGAGGATAAGGGGAGGCCCCCAGTCGTAGCTGCGCGTTTAGCGCTGAGCATTCAAGCGGCGAAGCTTCCGACGACCGGGCGACCGAGCCTTGCAGGCTCGCGCTCAAATATTTTCCGGACACGGCATAGGTCCCGGTATACTTTTCCAGAAGCGGCGGGAGCATAGCCTGAAAACTGAGACTGTTGGCGAACTTGCCCTTTGTGGCGTAGGCCAAGGTGGCGGTGAGCGAATGGGTGGAAAAGCTGGTACTATCCCAACCCAGCCAGGTGGTCGCATAGACGGGAGTCGCGGTAATTCCCGAACCCGATAGTCCCGCATAGGCGTTTTTGAAAATGGTCGCCCCCGCCTGATAAAGAAGCGAAGATCCGGAGAATGAAGAAGCTGCCATAAAGGGTCTCAAACTCAATGCCGCGGTTCCGTCCAGCGCCGAAGTCCGGTAAGAATAATCAGAAAGCCTGTAAGGATGCGGGGTGGTCGGCGCCAGGCGCTCATCGTAAAGAATCGGCCTATATTGATCCTGGGCGCTAAAACCCAAACCGGACTCAAGCGATAAAAGTCGATCGGCCCAGGAAAGGGAATAATTCACAGCCCCGCTCCCCTTCCATCCCAGGAGTCTATAGGAAAGACTGGCATCCACGTCTTCGGGGCTTAGCCAGGCAGTGGAACGGTATTTGTCTTCGACAATCGCCGACCCCGAAGCCGTCCAACCCAAGCGACCGCTCAGGGCGGTCAAATCCCTGCCGTCGCTTTTTGCCCCGGTCGTTGATTCCCCGCCCTGGGGGGACGCCTCAGCGGCGGCTGGCTTCGGGTCTTCCTGCGGAGAAGCGGGTGCGGCAACCGCTTCCTTCAACTTGGCTCGGCGGTCAAAGCTGTCCAGGGTACCCGAGAGTTTTATCGTCCCATCGAGGAATTTAAGACTGTCGGGATAGAAAAAATCCCTGGAAGGAGAGACGGCCAACCGCCTTTTGCCCGCCGTGTCCAGCCCGGTGGTGGATTGGCTTTTAGTCCTCCAATTCATCTGGGCGCCCAGGTTGCTCACCTCGATGGTTTCGAGCACCGCCCCGTCTTTTCCCTGGGGGAATCGCCAAAACAGGGAGGTCGTCACGCTCTGGTTCATTGCGCTGCGCCGAGAAACCGACGTCTTGTTGGCCTCGATAATCGACAGGATGCTCGAGGATTCCTTACGCTGGGTAAAGTCCTGTTCGAAGTAAGGATCCGAGTAAAGGGGAAGATCGGTCTTGAAAGAGTATCTGAAATCTCCCTTGCTCAAGCCCGAGGAATAGGTAAATTGGGCGCCGAAGCGAAAGGGAAGATCGAGCCCGAGAAAATTGGAGCTGTCCCACAGCGAATCGTAGTCGTTCGAATAGTCGAACGGCGAATAAAAGCCGTTCGACTGCAGGAAAAGAGCACGACTCAATCCCAAGCCGAGGCTGAAATCAAGGCCCGAGCCCAGGCTCGGGAAACTACCCTGAAGCCCCAGGTAGACGCCGAGGGAGGAATAAACATCAGCCAGAAGTCTGAGGATGCTCGGATTCTTCCCCGCCGCGACGTCGGAAGATCCGTCTCCGGTATCCGTATCGAAACTTGTCCGGCGAATAAAGACCCCGGAACGCTCAAGGGGCCCCGAATTGTCCATATTGCTCATCAAGGACAAAAGCCCGCTTTCCTTCCTGTCCCTCCTCTCCTCTCCCAGCAGATAACTCGTGGTCTGGACAAAGGCTCCCTCCCTGCTGCGGTACCCAATCACCGGATGAAAGAATACCTCGTCGGCGGGGTAATAGAAAAAAGGAAGCCAGAGCACGGGCACCACGCCCACATACAGGGTGGCGTTGGCCAGGGCCCAATCGCCGTTCTCGAACACCCATACCTTCTTCGCTCGTATATGGTAATGCGGATTCGGCTCATCGCAGGCGCTTAAGGTCGCCTCCTCGAAGAGATTCATATCGCTTCCGCGCCGGCCGAGGCGCTTGAAATAAAGGGATAGGGTCCTCTGCATCTCCGCGGTGGGATCCAGGTCGTAGGAACCGTCCAGGAACACGCCGGAATAAGAATCCAGAGCCACCAGCAAAGAAGAACCGCTGAACTCGTCGCTTCTCGAATCTTTCTCCCTGCGATATTCAACATTCCCCTTCGCCTCGACGATGTTCCGCCCTTGGTCGAAGATGATCTCGTCGGCCTTGATCGAATGAGAGTAGCCATCCTCGCTGCGCAGAGTCATGGTTATGGGGCCCGTCAGGCGCATGTAGCGGTCGCCCCCTTCCTCCAGATTGAAGTATTCGACCTGGGAAGCGCTTTCTATGACGAGGCTCGAAGGAGAAGGCGGCGTTTCTGGGGATTTCAATCCGAAAAAAGCGTAGAGGGAACGCCTAAGCTCGGCGCTCCCCCCCCCGGCGGGCAATCCGTATTTGAGCGCCATGGCCCGCAGCTCGTAGTAGTTGCTCACCGCGATATCCAGGGCCAGTGTTGAGCGTTCAAGCCCTGACATGGCGTCGAGAAAGGCCTGGCCCTGGATCCGGGATTGCGCCCCGCCGGCACTCCCCTGGCCCGCCGGCGGCCCTTGGTTCGCCCCTTGTCCCTGGGTCGCTTGCTGCTCCTGGGCACCAAGCGCGCAAACACCCAGGAGGAGTAAGATCAATGCCAGGATTCTGCGGGACATCGTGGTGAGAATACTACACCGGCGCCGCGGAAGGGCGCAACAACAAGCGGTAGCCCAAACCGCCCCGCACCTGGGTCCAGGGCATCCCGCGGCCAAGTCCTAGACGTGGCTTCGAAGATAGTCCTTGAGATAGCGTCCCGTATGTGAAGCCCGCACTTTCACCACATCCTCGGGTCTCCCCTCGGCCACGATCATGCCGCCCCTGGTGCCCCCTTCGGGTCCCATGTCGACGATCCAGTCCGCCTGCTTTATCACGTCCAGGTTGTGCTCGATCATCACCACCGTATTACCCGTGTCCACCAGCCGCTGGATCACCTCCATAAGCTGCTTCACGTCGGCGAAATGCAAGCCCGTGGTGGGCTCGTCCATAAAATAAAGGGTCTTGCCCGTGGCCCGCCGTGAAAGCTCGAAGGCCAGCTTGACCCGCTGGGCCTCGCCGCCGGACAAGGTCAGGGCCGACTGCCCCACCTTCACGTAGCCAAGCCCCACGGAAAGCAGGGTTTCCAGCTTATGCGCGATATGGGGTATATGGGCGAAAAAGGAGGCCGCCTCCTCGATGGTCATGTCCAGGACATCCGCGATGTTCTTGCCCTTATAGCGAATATCCAGGGTGTCGGCGTTGAAGCGCTTCCCGTGGCAAACGTCGCAGGTTATATAGACGTCCGGAAGAAAGTTCATTTCTATCTTGATCGTGCCGTCGCCTTGGCAGTTTTCGCAGCGTCCACCCTTTACGTTGAAACTGAACCTGCCCGCCTTCCAACCCCTCGCCTTGGACTCCGGGAGACTGGCGAAAAGTTCCCGTATGCCGGTAAAAAGCCCTACGTAGGTCGCGGGATTTGAGCGGGGCGTTCTTCCGATCGGGCTCTGGTCGATATTGATGATCTTGTCGATATGCTCCAGGCCTTCGATGGAATCGAAGTCGCCCTCGGCCAATGAGGATCTCATGATGCGATTGGAAATAGCCGGATAGAGAAGATCGGTGAGCATGGTGCTCTTGCCCGAGCCCGACACGCCGGTGACGCAGATGAAGAGCCCCAGGGGCAGGCGCAGGTCCACGCCCTTGAGGTTGTGCTCCCTGGCTCCCCTGAGCAGGATAGCCTTGCCATTACCCTGCCTTCGAACCGCCGGCACCTCGATACGCAGCTTGCCGGCGAGATATTGGCCGGTGAGGCTCTTGGGGGACTTCATCACCTCTTCGGGGCTGCCCTGGGCCACGATCTTGCCCCCATGCTCCCCCGCCCCCGGCCCCAGGTCGACGATATAATCGGCGGTGCGCAGGGTCTGTTCGTCGTGCTCCACCACGATAAGGGTGTTGCCCAGGTCCCTAAGGTAGGTGAGGGTTTCGATGAGCCGCTGGTTGTCCCTCTGGTGCAGTCCGATGGAAGGCTCGTCGAGAATGTAGAGCACCCCCACCAGGGAGCTGCCGATCTGGGTGGCCAGCCGTATACGCTGGGCTTCGCCCCCAGAAAGGGTGGCCGCCTTGCGCTCCAGGCTCAGGTAATCCAGACCTACGTTTTTCATGAAGCTCAAGCGAGCCTTTATTTCCTTGACAATCTGCTTGGAAATCTGCTTTTCCACATCCGTCAGGGCGAGGGAGGAAAAAAACTTGAGCGACTCCTCAACGGACAACTGGGAGATGTCGTGAATGCTCCGCCCGCCCACGGTCACCGCCAGGGCTTCGGGCCTCAGGCGCTTGCCCTTGCAGGCTTCGCAGTGGCGCTCGGTCATGAAACTCTCCAGCCACTCCTTGATCCCCGGGCTTGTCGTTTCGTTGTAGCGGCGCTTTAAATCGATGAGGATACCGGGGAAACGGCTCTGGTATTCGAAATGGCCCGTTTTTTCCCTGTTTTCGTAGACGATTTTAATGGGATCCGGGCTTCCATAGAGGATCGCCCGCATTATCTCGGGCTTGAGGGCTTCGAAGGGAGTGTCCAGTTTGAATTTGTAATGGCCCGCCAGGGCTTCGAAGCGGGAACGGTTCCATGCCGAGGATGGGTTGTAGGGGATGCAGCCTCCCTCGTCAAAGGAAAGGCTCTTATCGGGGATGATGAGATCGGGATCGAACTCCTGGGTTATTCCCAGCCCCGTGCAGGCAGGACAGGCCCCCTGGGGCGCGTTGAAGGAAAAGAGCCGGGGCTCCATCTCCGGCAGGGAGATGCCGCAGTCGGGACAGGCGCCCTTCTGGCTGAAATATTCCTCCGCGCTTTCCTTTTCATTCTCCCGTATAACGATCACCGAACCATCGGCGATATGCAGGGAAGTCTCCACCGCCTCGGCGATCCTGCGCCGGGAATCGGGCCCCAATTTTATGCGGTCGACGACGATTTCGATGCTGTGCTTCTTTTGCTTTTCCAGCTGTATGGGCTCTTCCAGGCTGCGCATCTCGCCGTCCACCCTGGCCCTGGCGAAGCCCTGCTTGCGGGCGTCCTCCATCCATTTTTTGTGCTCGCCCTTCATAGCCCGCACCACCGGAGCGAGAATCTGCAGTTTCGAGCCGGAAGGCCAGGAGAGAATCGCCTCCAGAATCTGGTCGACGCTCTGTTCCTTGATCACCCTGCCGCAGGAAGGACAGTGGGGAATCCCGATCCTGGCGAAGAGGAGGCGGAAATAGTCGTAGATCTCCGTTACCGTGCCTACCGTGGACCGGGGGTTGCGGTGAGTGGTTTTCTGCTCAATGGAAATCGCGGGGGAAAGCCCCTCGATATAATCCACATCGGGCTTGTCCATGCGGCCCAGGAACTGGCGGGCGTAGGCCGAGAGGGATTCCACGTAGCGCCGCTGTCCTTCGGCAAAAATCGTGTCGAACGCCAGGGAACTCTTTCCCGAGCCCGAAAGCCCCGATATGACGATGAGCTTGTCCCTGGGAAGCTCCAGATCCACGTTCTTGAGATTATGCTCCCTGGCGCCCTTGATGATTAATTTTTCCATACAAGTGCTAAGGATACGCAGTTAGGGATCGAGTGGCAAGAGGCGCCATACATTTGTATAGGTAAAACACCCATCTGTAGACCCGCGATACGGTATATGCCGCCGAGGCGCCCCCTGAACCCGGGGCGACGGAGCTTGCCGGGGTTCAGACGTTGAATTTGAAGAAAATCACGTCCCCGTCCTGGACCACGTATTCCCTGCCTTCCTGCCGCAGCTTGCCCGCCACCCGTACCGCATGCTCCGAGCCCAGGGCGGCCAGGTCCTCGAAACGATAGACCTCCGCCTTGATAAAGCCCCGCTCGAAATCGGTATGTATAACCCCGGCAGCCTGGGGCGCCTTGTCCCCCACCCGTATGGTCCAGGCCCGGCACTCGTCTTCGCCGGCGGTGAAGAAGGTACGCAGGCCCAAAAGCCTGTACGCCGCGTTTATGAGATTGGAAAGTCCCGATTCCTTCAAGCCCAGCTCGGCCAAAAATTCCTGTTTTTCCTCTTCGGTCTCCAGGTCGCCCAGCTCGGCCTCGAACTTGCCGCAGATCACCACCGCCTCGGTGCCTTCCTCGGCGGCTTTGGCCTTCACCGCATCGATATAGGCGTTGCCCTGGGAAACCCCCGCCTCGTCGGTGTTGCAGACATAGATCTCCCGCTTCATGGTGATGAGAAAGGAGCGCTTGACCGCCTCGGCCTCATCCTTTTCCAGCTGGACGGAGCGAGCGGGCTTGCCATCCTGGAGCGCTGGCCTGATCTTGGCGTAGGCGGCCAGCTCCTGCTCGGCTTCCTTCTTGCGTTGTGGGTCCTTCAGCTCCTTGGCCAGCTTTTCCGCCCTCTTGTCCACCGTCTCCAGATCCGCCAAGGCCAGTTCCAGGTGCAGCATCTCCAGATCGTCCACGGGGCTGATCGTATTGGATACATGGGGGACATCGGGATCGTCGAAGCAGCGGAGCACGTGTATGAGCACCGCCGCGTCCCGAATATGGGATAGAAACTGATTGGTGGCTCCCTCTTTTTTCGAAGCCGCCGAGGCCAGGCCTGCGATGTCGGTGAACTGGATCGTAGCCGGGACTTTCCGCTTGGGCTTAAACATCTCGGTAAGCCTGTCCAGCCGCGCATCGGGCACGGCGATAATGCCCAGGTTGGGATTCTTGGCCGAGGAATAATTGGAAACCTCAGCCTTGACCCTGGTGAGGGCGGTGAAAATAGTGGTCTTGCCCACGGTGGGCAAGCCGACGATGCCGCAGTTCAAAGCCATGGATATATCCTTTCGCGCCGATTTTTCTGATCGTCCAATCCTTTTCGGACACCCGCCGGTATTCGAATTCCTGCATTCATTATCCCTAAAGCGACGGTACTGCGCAATGCGGCACGGCGGGCTGTCGTCCACTTTACCGCGGACCGAGGCTAGAGTATTATAATGAACCTATCCACGACAAATCGATCACAGCGCCCGGGAGGCAGCGATGGCAGCGATCACACCCAAATACTCGGCTAACACGGAGAACATGAAAAAATCCCAGATCCGGGAAATCCTCAAACTCACCCAGCGCCCGGATATCATTTCCTTCGGCGGCGGCCTGCCCGCCCCCGAGACCTTCCCTGTGGAAGAGTTGCGCGCCGCCTCCGAGCGTGTCTTCGCCAAGCACGCCGCCAAGGCGCTCCAGTACGGCACCACCGAGGGAGATATAGCCCTGAGGGAAGCCCTTCTGCGCTATGAAGCGAGCCACGGGGTAAAAGCCAAGCCGGAAAACCTCCTCATCACCTCGGCCAGCCAGCAAGCCCTGGATATGCTGCCTAAGCTCTTTCTCGACCCCGGCGACTGGGTTATCGCCGGCAGGCCTACCTATATCGGCGCTATTCAGGCTATCCAGTCTTACCGGGGGAAAATCCTAGGCATACCCTTCGGACCCGAAAAAGACGGCTTCGACATGGTCGAACTGGAGCGCCGCTACGCGGAGGCCAAGGCCGGCGGAGCCAGAATCAAGTACATCTACGTGATCCCGGACTTCCAGAATCCCACAGGCATTTGCTGGAGCCTGGAAAAGCGCAAGGCTCTGCTGGAATTCTCTTACAGGGAGGGTCTCATCCTCGTGGAGGATTCGCCGTATCGGGAAATCCGCTTCATGGGCGAGAGCGTCCCTTCCATCTATCAGCTGGATTCCGAAGGCGCAGCCCAGGGCAACGTCATTAACCTCAAAACATTCTCCAAGATCCTCGCCCCCGGCACCCGCATCGGCTGGTTGCTGGCCAGGCCTGATATCATCGATAAGTTCGTCACGGCAAAGCAGGCCATGGATCTCTGCACCAGCCCCTTCACCCAGCTCTGGCTGGCCGAATACATGGCGGCGGGAAAACTGGAGGAAGTGGTGGGCAAAACCCGAGCTCTGTACCAAAAAAAGCGGGGTTACATGCTCGAACAGCTGGAGCGTCACATGCCCGCCCGGGGCGACCTTTCATGGACCAAGCCCGAAGGGGGCCTCTTTCTCTGGCTCTCCCTGCCCGCCGCCATAAACGCCGACGAGCTCCTCTACAAGGCAATCGAAAAGAAGGTAGCCTACGTCTCCGGTTCGGCCTTCTATTTCGACAATCCCGAACACAATTCCATGAGGATCAACTTCTCCTACTCCTCCCTCGAGCAGATCGAGGAAGGGATCAGGCGCCTTGCGCTGGTTATCGGGGAAGCCCTGGAATAAGCTGCGCCGAATCGCCCCGGGCTTGCGGGATGCGGGATACAGGCTGGGCCCGGCAGTTTCAGGGCCGCGGGCCTACATGGAACTCCGGCCCTCCATAAGCCCGCCGCAGGGCCCGCGGCCCGCGTCGTCACATGGCACAATCCGCGGCCCTTGCCGGACTTTGCGTCTTTTTCACATTTTCCTCCAATTTGGTTGCTTAAAAGATCAATTCATAGCTATTTTTATATCCGAACGCAGTCCCCAAACAGGCTCAAAGCCGCACGGGCACAGTAGGGCGCTTGCATAAGGCCCGGAACAAAAGCCAAAGGGAACAAGGCTTAAGGAGAAACCATGTCCATCATCGAAGTACGGGATGTAAAAAAAACCTACCCCCTGGGTAAAGTCGAAGTCCACGCGGTAAAAGGCGTTAGTTTTTCCATCGAAAAGGGCGATTTCATCTCCATCGCCGGCCCCTCCGGCTCGGGCAAGTCCACCATACTCAACATGATCGGCCTCATCGACAAACCCAGTGCCGGCGAAGTCCTGATCGAGGACAGACCCACCTCCGGGCTCTCCGACAAGGAACTCACGCGGCTCCGCCACGAGGTTCTGGGCTTCATTTTTCAGAGCTTCAACCTAATACCCGTGCTCAATGTATGGGAGAATATCGAATTCCCCCTCCTTTTGGGCAGGACCAAGGTTTCGCAGGCCGAGAAAAAAGAATGGATCGACTGGCTCATCGCCGAAGTAGGGCTGGGCGATTGGAAAACCCACAAACCCAACGAACTTTCGGGCGGTCAGCGCCAGCGCGTGGCGATCGCCAGGGCCCTTGTCACCAAGCCGGGTATCGTCCTGGCCGACGAACCCACCGCCAATTTGGATTCAAGCACCGGAGAACAGATCATAGAATTGATGAAGAAAATCAACCGGGAACTTAATACCACATTCATATTTTCCACCCACGACGCCAAGATCGTGGATGTGGCCGACCATATCATCAGGCTCAAGGATGGCCTTATCGTTGAGAACAGAAGGCTCAACGGAGCGGATTCGATGGATCAGGTCAAGGAGTAGGCTATGGCAGCGATCTTACGCATAGCCTTTCGCAATCTCTTCGAACACCGTTCGAAAAGCCTTATCATTGGCATTCTTCTCGCATTGGGTTCGATGATCCTGGTGGTGGGCAATGGCTTTATCGACGCGTCCCGCCAGGGAATTCGAAAATCCTTCATAGAAAACTACACCGGCAACGTTTTCATATCCGGCATATCCCAAGAAGGGGATGTCTCGCTCTTCGGCGTCACTTCGGTGGGGGGCCTTGCCGCCACGCCCACCATTCCCCAGTTCGATACCGTCATGGCACAGATAAAGGCTTCGCCTCAGGTCAAAAGCGTCACCAGCCTTGCCACGGGTTTCGGCATCGCCATGCGTGACGAAGGTTCAGGATCCCTCTCCTCCTCCGGGACCGAGAGCCTCGAGGATGAAACGAAGGATGGGGAACTGTCCAATGAAACAGCCATGGCCCGCTTCCTCTTTTTCTTCGGCATAGACCCGCGGGATTATTGGACCGTCTTCGATTCCACGGAGATCAGCTCCGGCGAGGCTCTCAAGCCGGGCCAGACGGGCTTGGTGATCAACGAATCCCAGCTGGCGAAGCTATCCGACTGGATGAAGCGCGAGCTTAGGGTCGGGGACAAACTGGTCGTTCAGGGCTTCTCCTCGGGCGGCATGAAGCTCAGGGAAATCCCCATCGTAGGCACCTATAAGCAAAAAGGCGATACGACTACCCCGGAGCAGATGGCTTTTATCGACATCGACACCCTCAGGGTCATGGCCGGCATGACCGTGGGCGCCAACGAGGACATCAGCCTCGAAGAATCCCAGACCGCCATGCTCGCCACCGACGATTTCGACTCACTCTTCGGCGAAGAGCTTTTCGATGCGGCCCCAGCACAGGGAGGATTCGACGAAAAGGCCCTCCAGACCCAGCTGTCCGACACCAGGGCCCGGGAATTGGCCAACACCGCGGATACCGGAGCCTGGCAGTTCATCGTTGTCCGCACAGTGAACGAGGCAGCCGTCGCCCCCTTCATCGCATCCCTCAACAAAAGCTTCGCCGAGCAGGGAATCGCCGCCAGGGCGGGCGACTGGCTGGCCGCCGCGGGCCCCTATGGCCAATCGGTGGATGTCATCCGCATCGTGTTCACCGTCGCCATCGTCATCCTCTCCATCGTCGCCGTCATCATAATCATGAATACCTTCGTCATATCGGTGATCGAGCGGACCGGCGAGATAGGCACCATGAGGGCCATAGGCGCCGGGCGGAGCTTCATACGCCGTCTTTTCGCCGCCGAGGCCCTGGTGCTCGCGGGGACATTCTCCCTCCTGGGCGCCGGGCTGGGCACCGTCGTAACCCTGGTACTCCGAGCCCTGCGCATCAAGGCGGGCAATCCCTTCCTGGAAGTCCTTTTCGGGGGTACGTACCTCTCGCCTTTTGTGACCCCCGTAAATTTCCTGAGCGCCCTGCTTGCCATGCTGCTGGTAGGCTACCTTGCCCATCTGTACCCCGTTTCGGTCGCCCTGAGAATCCAACCCGTCAGGGCCATGCAGCAGGAATAGGAGCGACGCAATGAAATTCATCATACCCCGTATAGCCCTCAGAAACCTTTCGCGTCAAAAAAAGCGCAGCTTCCTCCTGGGAGGAGCCATCGCCTTCGGAATCATGATCGTGACCCTGATCAACGGATTCGCCGGCGCCTTTATCGAAAACGTATCGGAGAATTTCTCCTACCTCATGGCGGGCCACGTCTTCGTGCAGGGGGCGGAGAAAACAGCCTCGGGCAAGCGACTTTCGGTGATCCGGGACGACTCCATCATCTTCTCGGCCCTGAGGGATTCCGGCCTGGACTACGAATTCGCCACCAAAACCAGCGAAGTCTCGGCCTCCCTCTATTTCGAAGGCAAGACCATACGCCAGACTCTCACCGGCCTTGATCTGGCCACCAACCTCTTCCTGCGCGAACGGGTTGTCCTTCGCCAGGGCTCCTGGGATACCATCGGCCCCGATTCGATCATCCTCTCGGAGAAAATCGCCTCGCGGCTCAATGTCCTACCCGGAGACAGGATCACCGCCAGCTTCCAAACCATTACTGGACAGAACAATATCGCCGACTTCACCCTGGCGGCCATAAGCGTCGATTCGAGCATCATAGGCTCCACGATGTCCTACGTGGACCTGGCTTACATCAACGAGGCCATCGGTCTCAAAAGCGGGGAATATATGGCCCTGGGCTTTATGCTGCGCGACCTTAAAGCCGCCGAGCCTTTCGCCGCCAGGCTTTATACCTCCATGGCGGGCATGGGTATCCATCTCTTCGAACGTTCCGCCGGCGAAGAAGGCACAGCCACTACGCCCTTCCAGGCCATGATGCGGGCCCAACGGACCGAAGACTGGGAAGGGAGTAGATACAGCGTTTATACAATCGACGATATCGTCTCCCAGGCCAAGCAAATTGTCGTGGCTCTGGACGGAGCCAGCCTGGTGATCCTTCTGGTCCTCTTCGCCATTGTGATGATAGGTATCAACAACACTTTCAGGATGGTCATGTACGAACGCATCAAGGAAATCGGCACCATGCGCGCCCTGGGGGTCCAGCGCAAGGAAATCAAGTCCCTCTTTCTCAACGAAGCGCTCTTCCTGGCCATTGGCGGCGCGGTGAGTGGCATAGTACTCGCCCTTATCGCCATGTCCCTGCTTTCCCTTATAGACTTCGGAATGAACACCCCGGCCTTCATGATCATGAAAAACGGCCACCTGTCGTTTTTCGTCCCCCCCTTACGAGCGGTTTTCAACGTGGTGATCATCGCCATACTCACCCTTCTGGCGGCATACTTTCCGGCTAAGGCCGCGGCAAAGATGGAACCCGCCGTCGCCCTTAGGACAGCCAAATGACAGGAGCATCCATGAACACGATCGACATATCCCGGCGCCGAACCCCCGCACTGGCCGTCGCGGCCGTCCTCATCCTCTGTCTCGGCATGAGCCTGGGAGCCCAGGGTTTAAGCAACCAGGCAGCCGAAAAGATCCTCGAGGAACTGGACGATCTGGGCAATTTTCCCGGCAAGGACTACAGCGCCCTCTTCACCATTGTCTCGGAGAAACCCGGCGAAAAGCAGAGCGTATCCCAGGTGCGGGTATTCCGGCGGGACTCGCGCAAGCAGTTCACCATCCTCGTCATGCTGCCCGAAGTGAACAAAGGCCAGGGCTACCTGCGCGAAGACGATAACGTCTGGTTTTACGATCCCACCAGCCGCAAGTTCTCCCACTCTTCGATAAAGGAAAACCTCCAGAACAGCGAGGCCAAGAATGCCGATTTCACCGCCTCCTCCCTCAAGGACGACTACGGCATACAAAGCATAGCCGAAGGTAAGCTGGGACAATACCCGGTCTGGATACTCGAGCTCAAGGCCAAGAATAACGAAGTGCCGTACGAACTTCTGAAGCTTCATATCCGCAAGGACAGGACCATGCTTCTCAAGGAAGAAGCTTTCTCGGTCAATGGCAGGCTCATGCGCACCACCCTCTATCCCAAGTACGTGTCCCTGGAGAACAAGCTTCTGCCATCCCAGATCCTCATCGTGGATGAGATCAACAAGGGGGAGAAGAGCCAGATCAGCATGACCGAACAGAACGTGGAAAAGTTGCCGGACAAGGTCTTCACCAAGGCCTTTCTCGAACAGGTAAACCGCTAGCGCCTTTAGGCGATGGTGAACAGGAGCAATAGGAGCGGCGGCATGAACGCAAGAATCAAGCGCTTTTCAACCCTGGCTCTGGTGGCCCTCTTCGCGGCCAGCGGGCTTTCGGCCCAGGAAAGCCAGGATGAATTCGATATGGACTTTCTCTTCGGCGAGGAGATGGTGGAAGAAATCTCTTCCGGACAGGAAGGGAGCGCCCAAAACACCGACCCCCTGGCCTCCTTACTGAAACGGGAGGGAACCAGGATCGGCGGCTCCTTCAGCGGCTCCCTGGACAGCGTCTTTACCTGGAGCGACCTATGGACAGGGGGTACAAGCGTTATCGATCCCGAAAAAAAGGATCTCGCCCTCTCCCTCGCCTCAACCCTCTACTTCGACGCCCGCCCCACCGAGGATTTCAGGGCCTACGGTTCGGTAAAGACCGGCCTGCCGCTTTCCTTCAGCGCCGAAGCCGCCGACGCGGGAGCGGCGGCGGTAAAAGTACCCAATATAAGAGTCTTCGAACTCTTCTCCGATTTCAACCTCGACGACAGGATCTTCTTCCGCTTCGGGAAGAGCACGGTCAAGTGGGGCGTCGGCTACTTCTGGAGTCCCGCCGACGTGATCAACCTGGAGTCCATCAATATCCTGGACGCCGAAGCCCAGCGCGAAGGTCCGGTGAACTTCAGAGCCCATCTGCCCGTCCTGGGCACACAAAACAACTTCTACTTTTATACTATTCTAGACAATAACGACATTGCGTACGAGACAACTGCCTTGGCAGCCAAGGCGGAGTTTCTCCTGGGGGGCTACGAACTCGGTCTGGGCGCCTATTACCGGTATGATACCGCCGAGCGGGCCATGCTCACCCTTACCGGCCCCATCGGCGATTTGGATATTTTCGGCGAGGCGATGCTGTCCAGGGGCAGCGCGAAGACCTTTGTGACCCAGGTGTGGCCGTCCCAGACATTGTCGACGTCCGACGATCATAGAGGAGATTATTATTTCTCAGCCAGCGCGGGCTTCAGATACAGCAATTCGAACGACAATTTCAATGCCCTGGGCCAGTACTTCTACAATGGCGAAGGCTATGCGGACAGCACGCGGGAATCCTTGATAAGTCAGTCCAGAACGGCGATCGCGGCCCTTGGAGGGGCGGATACAGGCCCCGGCGCCCTGGCCGCCGCCGCCCTAAAAGGGCTCATTCTCAATTCAGGCCGTCACTACGCGGCGCTGAGTCTTTCCAAGGGAGAGTTGTTTACCGAGGACCTCTCCGTCTCGCTCGTGGTCGTGGCCAATCTCTCCGACTGGTCGGGACTCGCCAGGCCTAGCATTTCCTACAGCCTCAGCGACTACCTTTCCCTGGTCCTGAGTCCCATCTTCTTCTTCGGTCCGGATGACGGCGAGTATTCCTACATCGCCGGAGGGAACCTGGTTTCGCTGAGTCTCGGCCTGAGTCTGAGCGGTTCCTTTTGAGCCAGTCCCGGCGGCCCCGCGAGGAGGTCTTCGGAAAGGCCCAGCCCAGGACGCCAGTTGTCCTTTTACGAAAGGAATGATTTAATTGAAGGGTGAGCGGAACACCTGTGCTCCACGATCATCCTCGAAAAGGAAGCAGCCATGAAAATCCACCCCATTACCGAAAAGATTTACGCGCTCCACGCCGATATCCAATCCGACGATCTCTTCGAGGGTATCTGGCCCATACCCTATGGAGTGTCTCTTAATTCATACCTCATAAAGGCCGAAAAGGTGGCCCTCATCGATCTGGTACGCGATTGGGTGGGCGCCCCCGGCGAACTGGCGGGACAGCTGGCTTCCATCGGCCTGGGCTTGGATGATGTGGACTACCTCATCCTCAATCACCTGGAACCCGACCATACGGGCTGGCTCAACGAATTCAGGGCGATCAATCCTAATGCGGAAATCATCTCCACCGCCAAAGGCATCGATCTGGTAAAAAGCTTTTACAAGATCGAAGACGGATTGCGTGCCGTAAAGACCGGAGACAGGCTGGAGCTGGGCGATGGTTTCGCCTTGGACTTTTTCGAAGCACCCAACGTGCATTGGCCCGAAACCATGATGACCTGGGCGGCGGACGGCGGGGTGCTTTTCTCCTGCGACGCCTTCGGCTCCTTCGGCGCGCTGGGCGACCGGGTTTTCGACGACCAGTTCAGCGACGAGGAACACGCCTTCTTCGAGTCCGAGTCTCTGCGCTACTACGCCAACATAGTCGCCAGCTTCGGCCTCTTCGTCAAAAGGGCCATCGACAAGGTAGCAGGCCTGGACATTCATGTGGTCGCCCCCAGCCACGGCATGGTCTGGCGCCGCGATCCCGGCGGGATCATCGAGCGCTATCTTAAGTACGCAGGCTACCTGGAGGGCCCGAGGGAAAAGGAAATCGCCATCGTGTGGGGTTCCATGTACGGCAACACCGAAAAAGGCCTGGGGGCGGTAATCCAGGGCATCGAGGAGGAGGGGGTGCCCTACACTATCCACCGGGTGCCCAACGAGGACGTATCCTGGGTGCTCGCCGACGCCTACAAGAGCGAAGGATTGGTCGTCGCCATGCCGACCTACGAGTATAAAATGTTTCCCCCCATGGCCTACGTGCTGGACATTTTCGAGCGCAAACATGTCTGGTACCGCAAGGTGCTGCGCATCGGCAGTTTCGGTTGGGTGGGAGGGGCCCGCAAGGAATACGAGAACAAGATAGCGCCCCTCAAATGGAATTCCCTGGAGGCCGTGGAGTGGGCGGGGGCGGCCGACGAAGGCAGCCTGGAGCAGCTCTACGAACGGGGCCGCGAATTGGCAAGGGCGGTCAAGGAAGCCTGAGCCGGGGATTGGAACAAAAACCCGCACCTGGAACAATTGCCACAGTTTGAATAAAGGCTTATAAAATATCGCGGGCCGCGGAGAGGATTTCTCCGCGGCCCGTTGTTTACCCGCTTCACATGGCCCTTGTTTCTTTCCGTTCGCTTTATCTTGCCTTTTGTTTTAATCCTTTTTAGCCGCGCTCACCTTGTTCGCGAGCCAAATGAGGACGAAGAAGAGCCCCAGGGTGGCGAAAACCCCGATTAGACCGCCAAGACTCACACCCAAGGCCTGAACAGAGGTGGACGCATACTTGAGGTTCTCTATGATCGAATTCATGTCTGGCCTCCTTTTTTAACCTACCAGCAGCGGTACCAGGGCGAGCACCATGCCCCCCGCGATGATCGAACCCAACTGACCCGATACATTGGCGCTGATAGCCTGCATGAGAATGATATTGCCTTTTTCGTCCTCGTTGGCCATTTTCTGGATAACCCGGGCGGACATGGGAAAGGCCGAAATCCCGCACGCGCCTATCATCGGATTAATCTTCTTCTCCTTGGGAAGAAAAAGATTCACCAGTTTGGCGAAGAGCACCCCCCCCGCCGTATCGAACACGAAAGCCAAAAGCCCCATGCCGAGGATGAGAAGCGTCTGGTAGTTGAGAAACTTGTCGGCGGTCATGCTCGAACCTATGGTGATGCCAAGGAGCAGGGTGACCAAATAGGCCAACTCGTTCTGGGCGGTCTGGGAAAGACGTTCCAGGACCCCGGACTCCCGGATCAAGTTGCCGAACATAAGGGAGCCCACCAGGGGCACCGACATGGGGGAAACAAATCCAGCGATCATGGTGACCACGATGGGAAAGAGAATCTTGAGCCACTTGGGGGCCGAGGATTCGTGCAAAGCCATGTGTATCGTCCGCTCCTTCCTTGTGGTGAGGGCGCGGATAACCGGCGGCTGGATGAGGGGCACCAGGGACATATAGGAGTAGGCCGCCACCGATATCGGCCCCAGGTAGTCCCGGGCGAACTTGTTGGCCACATAGATGGCCGTGGGACCGTCCGCCGCCCCGATTATGCCTATGCTCGCCGCGGTTTTGAGATCGAAACCCAAAAAAGTCGCAAGGAGCATGGTCGCGAAAATACCCAGTTGGGCCGCGGCGCCGAAAAAAATCATCATAGGGTTCTTGAACAAGGGGGCGAAGTCGATCATAGCCCCCACGGCGATAAAAATAAGAATGGGAAAGAGTTCGTTGGCGATGCCTCCGTCGTAAAGGATCTTGAGGAAACCCGAAGCTCCCTCGTGTTCCCAGACTACCGACAGCGGCAGGTTTACCAAAATCGCCCCGAAGCCGATGGGAAGAAGAAGCATGGGTTCGTATTCCTTTTTGACCGCGAGCCAGATAAGGATACCCCCGATACCGTACATCAACAGCATCTTCCATGTGATCGAAGTAAACCCGATGAAGACATCCTGCATGGTTTTGTATTCCTTATTAACCTTGAAATAACCAAGCCCGGGAAATCGCGCTAAAGGCCGGATACTCAAGAATGTTTCCAGCGCCGATCCCAAGGCCGACGCAAGACGAATACTACCCCAGCCGGAGTTTTTGCGCAATGCGGCGGCCAGGGCCCAATCTAGCACAGCATAGAGGATTACCTGTATACTCCCGGGCGATATGAGCACTACAACCACCGTGGCCGTCGGCCTCTCCGGCGGCGTGGACTCGGCCCTGGCCGCCGCCCTCCTGGTCGAATCAGGCTATAAGGTCATAGGCCTTACCATGAAAATATGGAAGGGCGCCTACAAGATCCAGGAAGGACTCAAGCATGCCTGCTTCGGGCCCGGCGAGGAAGAGGACATCGCCGCCTGCCAGGCCATCGCAGCCCGCCTGGGCATAGACTACAGGGTGATCGACCTCTCGGAGGAATACGAAGCCCGGGTCCTGGAGTATTTCAGGGCCGAGTACAAGGCGGGCCGGACTCCCAATCCATGCATTATCTGCAATAGAGAACTCAAATTCGGCTTTCTGGTGGACAAGGCCCACGGGGCGGGCATCGAATTCGACTACTTCGCCACCGGCCACTACGTGCGCAAGGAAAGCCGGAATGGAGTCACCTTCCTCAAGACCGCCGCCGACACGAGCAAGGATCAGAGCTACTTCCTTTACGGCCTCGAATCCTCCCGCCTGGAGCGCGTTCTCTTTCCCCTGGGCGAACTCACCAAGGACGAAGTGCGCAAGCGAGCCTTGGCCCTGGACCTGGAAGTGGCTGAAAAACCCGAAAGCCAGGACTTCGTGGCCGGAGGCGACTACACTCCCCTCTTCGAATCATCCAAGCCCGAACCCGGGGATATCGTGGATACCAGAGGCAAGGTCCTGGGCAGGCACCGTGGACTCCCCTTCTATACCATCGGCCAGCGCCGGGGCCTGGGTATCAGCGTCGGCCCCGAACCCCTCTATGTCCTGGGCGTGGACGCCCCAAAAAACCGGGTCATCGTCGGCCCCAACAACGGTCTTTTTTCCTCGGGGCTTTTTTCCAAGGATTTCCGCTTCCAGGACTCCGGTATGGCAACGGTTGCCGCGTCCCTGTCAGGGCTGGGCAAGATCAGGCAGAACCATACGCCGGCGCTCTGCACCCTACAGTCCGCGGCGAGGGGCATTGCCCCCGCGGACAACGGCGCAGCATCAGGCATCGGCGTCCGAGTCCAATTCGAACTCGCCCAGAGGGCAGTCGCCCCCGGCCAGTCCTTCGTGCTGTATTCCGAGGACGGACTCGTCCTGGGCGGCGGCGTGATCGACGAAGCGATCGCCGACGACTTTCGGCCCTAATGCTTCTGACAAAACCCGCGCAGGATTGACCGGGGACCAGGATTTACCTATATTGTGTTTATGACGACGGGGGTGCACCGGTTTCGACCCGTGCGGTCCGTGTCGTGCGTTGCAGGTGGAGACGCCGAGCTCCTGATTTCGGCAAACCTTTAATTGCCAACAACAACGGCAATCTCGCTCTCGCTGCGTAAGTAGCGTCAGAACGACGGACCACCCGGGGCGCCGCCTCGAGCGCCGGAATGGTCTGTAACTAACCGAGGCTCACATCCCGCGCAGTCCGGGGCGCGGGGCGGACATCATACCGGAATACGGGCCAGGAGAGCGCGCCGCCCCGCGCCCCCGGCCCCGACACCCCAATAGGACGGACAAACCTGTAGAGGCGTGCGATGCGCGTTCGGGGACGGGGGTTCGACTCCCCCCACCTCCAAGGAATTTCGGACTGTAAACCATGACATGTAACTAAAAGGATAGAAAATGGCATCGTGGTTTCTGGTATGTATAATGTCGTTACCAGAATCATACTAAACCCAGAGAACAACGATGCCGTATACCTCTTTCCTTGCGATGAACGAAATCCTCTCCAGGTTTTATAGGCTGAAGAGTATCTCTTTTCAATTCAGGGAAAAACCATATTCCGTATTATGAAATTTTCAATTTGCGGTCCATCCGCCGTCGCAGTAGACTATTTGACCATTTATATAGTCAGAGGCCTTCGAAGCTAAGTAAATCGCCAGGCATCCCAAATCCTTTTCAGGATCGGCGAGCCGTTTCATCGGGATGCGCCCCATTGCCCATTCGCGCTTTTCCTTGTTTTCAAATAGCTTTTTCGTAAGCTCGGTTTCAACAAAACCAGGAGCCAGGGCATTTACATTAATGTTATACTGGGCCCATTCAACGCACATTGAGCGTGTAAGGCCCAAAATTCCCATTTTCGCTGCTGTATAGGGCGTAATATTAGGCACAGCCATAAAACAATTCAAAGAACCCAGGTTGATGACCTTTCCTCCGCCATTTTCCATGAAATGCGGAACAAACGCTTGCGTGATAAGGAAGGTCGCCGTAACATGGGTAGCGATAACGCTCTCCCATTCCTGGATGCTGATATCAAGAGCCGGTTTGCGCACCTGGATACCCGCGTTGTTTATAAGAATATCCACACGCTTACACATCGCGATAATTTTTCTGACATCGTCTTTTATTTCTTCTTTTTTGGTTATATCGGAAACGAACGAATAGGTTTTCACACCGGTGAGTTCGGCGATTTCTTTTGCCGCAGATTGTGCGTTTTCTTGATTTATATCCCAGATGACAATATCGGCACCGGCCCTCGACAGCATTGTCGCAAGACCCTTACCGATTCCCCGCCCGCCTCCGGTGATCACCGCCGTCTTTCCCTTTAAAGAAAAAAACTCATCAAACACAGACTCCATTTTCATTCTC
>LVBN01000081.1 GCA_001603165.1 Spirochaetales bacterium Spiro_12 | reverse complement strand
ATATTCCCCCCGTGGCCGTTCATGAACACGATGTATTTGGCGCCCCAGCGAACGAAGCCGCAGGCGATTTCGGTATACATCGAAAGGATCGTCTCGGCGGGAATCGTGATCGTCCCGGGGAATTTCATCAGAGAAGGGGTATATCCATAATTGAGCGAAGGCGCGATGAGCACATCGCCGCCTATTTTTGCTTCCAGGTCCGAGCACAGGCGCTCAGGAATGATATTGTCGGTTCCCAGGGGGCAATGCATGCCGTGGGCTTCCAGGCTGCCGACGGGAATAATGACCGTATCGATTTTGCCTGCCAGTTCCTTAAAGCGCGCGGACGTCAGTTTGGATACGTACACGGATAACCTCCTCCGAATTCTTCCAGTATGATAGAATGAGTATAAATGCGGTCGGGCGGATTGTAAATAAGCCCGATTTTACAGGCTGAAACATCGATCGGCCATGTTTCGGCCTGGCGCGGAAACGACCTTCGGAGGCACGCTATGGCTCGACCCAGGCCACGGGATCTTGGCATCATTTTCGGCGCGTTCGAACCGGGAAAACACAACGCCATTACCGACGTACCGGGTGTCGGGGTCGGCCACTTCACCCTGGTCGAAGGCGAAGGCCCCCTTAAAGTCGGCAAGGGCCCGGTACGGACCGGCATCACCGTCATCCTTCCCCATGGAGGGAATATTTTCAGGAAAAAAGTCCAGGCGGGCTGTTTCGTGCTCAACGGCTTCGGGAAATCCGCCGGACTTCACCAAATCCGGGAACTCGGCACCATCGAAACGCCCATTGCCCTCACCAACACCCTGTCGGTGCACCGGATCGCCGACGCCATGGTGGGCTACGCCTGCTCGGCAAGCCCCGAGATCGGTATCACGACCGGCACGGTCAACCCCGTGGTCGGCGACATCAACGACGGATTTTTGAACGATATTCAAGGCAGACATCTTCGCGAGGAGCACCTGCTGGCCGCGATCCGGGACGCGCGGGAAAACCTGGCCGCGAACAGCCGGGCCGGCAAGGCTCCCGCCGCGGGACTGCCCCCGGCCGAAGGCAATGTCGGCGGCGGCACAGGCTGCTCCTGTCTCGGCTTCAAGGGCGGCATAGGCACCTCGTCCCGAAAACTCCCTGCCGGGCAAGGCGGCTGGACCATCGGC
This sequence comes from Spirochaetales bacterium Spiro_12, assembly GCA_001603165.1. Classification (GTDB taxonomy): domain Bacteria; phylum Spirochaetota; class Spirochaetia; order Treponematales; family Rectinemataceae; genus UBA2256. The sequence continues at coordinate 913 of LVBN01000081.1, read as the reverse complement.
GTCCTTGCCCAGACTAACTTCGGCGGCGACCTGATAATAAAAGGCGTACCCGTGGGCGCCCTGCTCAAGCGCCAAAGCCCGGGCGAACCGGAGGCCGCGTTCCCTCTCCCCGACCCGCCCGGCTCCTGCATGGTAGTCATCGCCACCGACGCCCCCCTGGACGCCCGCCTGCTCACCCGTATGGCCCGGCGCGGCGGCCTCGGCATGGCTCGGACCGGTTTTTATTCCGCCAGCGGCTCCGGCGATTTTTTCATCGCCTTTACCACCGCCAATCCCGTTCCCCACGATCCCGAATGCCAGGATCTGCGATTCCCGGGCGCCACGGAGGGCGGCCCGCGATCGATACCAACCTCCGACGCCGGCGAATCCTCATCGGCCCAAGTGTCGGCCGAATCAAAAGCCCCCCTTCTCCTTCGCCGCGAAGTCCTCCCCGACGAAGCCATGTCGCCCCTTTTCGCCGCCCAGGCCGAAGCCATCGAGGAAGCCATCATCAACTCCCTCTTCGCCGCCGAAACCATGACAGGCCGGGACGGCAACACCCGGCGGGCCTTGCCGATCGAGAAGACGTTGGAGATTTTAAAACGACATGCCGTCCTATAGAAAAAAGTAACGCTGACGGGGAAAAGTACTAAGTATTCCGCGCCGCCAAGCTGAGAGAAAAACGATATTTATCTCAATCCATTGTAGACGCTGTTCTAGGCTACAATTTTTGAGTTAGTATACTTGTTTAACGCCCTCGGTAAGCGTAACACCATCAAGTAAGCCTGAGCCTTCAAATGTAGCGGTAAGCTTGTCGTCATTCAATGTAAATGTGATTTTGATATTTGCGTCATCCACAATTTGTGAATCACCGACAAGCTTCCCATCCCATGCATCATAGGTTCCTGTAAAGACGTTGTTTTTCATTGCTCCG